>JAYVMJ010000667.1:0-3809 GCA_043759025.1 Verrucomicrobiota bacterium
AGGCTATCTGGCATCACGTATTTGCCCGAAAAAATTTATTCGAAGGCGAATATTTATCTGTAGACGCCTTCAGTCGGCAAAGTCCGACAGGCTGCTAGAGGTTCCTGCACCGGCCCGGAAAGTAACCGGCAAGGACCGTGGAGAGATCCCTCAACTTGCCTGCATCCGATCCATTCAATCACGCACTGTGTTCAATCCGAGCCGTGCAATGCGGTCGATCAACTGTGGGTAGGTCAGTCCCGTTTTTTTCGCCGACTGCGCGAAATCCTCGTCGGGGGCCAGCATCGGGTTGGGATTCGCCTCGATCACATAAACCTCATTCTTCGCAGTCAGTCGCAGATCGAGCCGCGCATAACCGTCGATCGTGAGGAGATGATAGATGCGCTTGCAGACCGCTTCAATCTGCCGGACGAGCGCTGGCTCCAAACCGTCGGCAAAACGATTCTCCAATCCCCAGCGTTCACGATAGGCTTCATCCCATTTTGCCTTGTACGTCGCGATCTTCGGCTCGTCCGGCGGAACCTCGCGGAACACCAATTCGCGGATGGGGAACACCTGCAGCCGATGATTGCCCATGATGCTGACGTAAAGTTCACGGCCCTCGATGTATTCTTCGGCAATCACGTCATTGTCCAGTTTCTCGTGGATGAACTCCACCCGTTCGCGGAATTGTTCGTCCGTCTCCACGAACGACGCTTGGGAAATTCCATAGGACGCTTCCTCTTTCAGGGGCTTGATCAGAATCGGAAATCTCAGTCGTTTCGGGCGCACGATGCGCTTGCCACGAGGAATAATCACGAAATCCGCGGTGTGAATGCGGTGGTAACTGAGGATCTTTTTCGAAATCCCCTTGTGTTTGCACAGCGTCAATCCCGTGGAACCGCAGCCAGTGAACGGAATTCCCGTCATCGCGAGAAACGAAACGATGTGCTGGTCGAACGCGCGATTGTTGCGGAATTGATCCGCTAGGTTGAAAATCACGTCCGGACTGAACGTCTGGAGTTTTTGTCGGAGCAGGTCGAGGTCATCAAAAATAGCGAGGTGTTCGTTTGGATAGCCGAGCTCGTCCAAGGCGGCGAGCACGCCCGCCTCCGTTTTCCAGTCCGCGGTTTTCAGTTCCGGACCGAAATCCTGATTAAGGGTCGTGGCCCGCACAGCATCGAACAACGCAAGAACTTTAAGTTTTTTCGCCATGACTATTTGGTGCGTTTGAATTTTCCAGTGAAAAGATAGTTCATTACAAGCGTGGTGATATACGCGGCCACGGCCAGGTCCGGGGCAGGTTCGCCAGGTTTCAGATGCAAATCGAGCTGATCGCAGCGGTCAATCAGCCGGGCGAGCAGTTTGTTGACGCGATACTTCTTTTCGTTCGTCGGCTCGCAAACCGCGTCCATCAACGGACGCTTTCGCTGACGGAGATAAAGTGAGGCTTTCAACGATGCCCCCGCGTCCGCCGCTCCGGAAAAAAGCTGCCGGAGATCGCGGTCATAAAAATCGGGATAAGTATCCTCGTACAACTTTCGCTTTCGCGCGTAGTAGGTCTTGAGTTTGATGTTGAGACAATCGTGGTCCTTCGCGCGATATTCCGGCTGGCACACCGGGGGTTGACCAGCGAGCGAACCCATCAGCTCATCGACATATTCGAGTTTCTGCAGCGCCTTCCAACCCTTGAAGCGGGCGCGCCAATCGAGGCCGGGCGTAAGCCAGACCGCAAATGTCTCGGCGAAATCCTCATCCGGATGACTCTGGGCATACCAGTCGTCGAGGTGGACGACAAACGAGTGGCTGTAAGGTCGCGGCCGGTAGAAATCCGGCGTCGTATCCGCCGAACTGCGCCCAAACACCCGCTGCCATTTCCGTTTCTTGAAAAACTGGTACGCGTACGCATAGGCGTGGGCCGCCTCGTGGCGCATCAGACGCATGAACCACTCCGGACTTTCACCTTCAACCTCCAGCATCATCTTTGCCTCCAACCGGCGGAGGCGGTCGTGCGCCAAAAAAAACGGGACAAATATCGCGGGAATCCCCACTGGCACAAACCACTCATCGCCAAGGTGGCAGGGGGGATGAAAGGTAAGGCCTTTCGCGGAAAGCTCAGCGTAAAGTTGTTGGACAAAACCTTGGAGCGGCGTGTCGGGCAGGTTGAGGCGAAGTTGGGAGATTTTCTTTTCCAGCAAAGCTTCGTCGCCCGGATCGACCCATTCGGTGATATCCATCGACCGACTCTATACGGAAAACCCCGTCAGCTACAAGCTGGCAGCCACTATGCGCGAAATATTGCAGCTACAGCGGCGCCCTCTGCCGCCATCGATCCGCCAACGACATCCCCCCATGTCGTTCTCCGCGGCGATCCCTGCGACTCAGATCGCGGATCGTCGCGCGGCGGGCAAACGATCCGTATTCACCTAAAAAACTGTTCGGTGATGATTTTGCCGTCCTTCACCTGATAGAGGCAAATTTCGGACATTTGCATCCTCCCGTTTTCTTTCATGGTGACGTCGATGTTCATCGTGCAGGCAATGGCGTTGTTGGCCACAATCGGCTCAGAAACCGTCAGCGAATGAAGCTGCTCAATCATTGCGTCAAATTTGTGCCCTTTCTCGACAATGGCAGCCAGTCCTTTCGTTTCCTTGGAAAATCCGTCACTGGCCTGAGGCTCGATGCTCATCGCATCATCAGCGAACAATTCCTTTTGGGCGGCTTCCCATTTTGCTTCACGGCAGAGGGCAACAAGTCTCGTAGCAATCTCGATGGTTTTCATAATGAATCTAATTTGGATTAATGTGGGACTAACGGCTTCACCCTATCACTTCGTCATGACAGCCCTATGTCAGGAGCGTTCGCTTTTCGCAGGAGTATTCTTCGAAAAAACTGCGGTGGCCGGCGGCGTTCAATCGATTGCCCGCGGAAGTTCATTCCACTCGCAATTATTTCGCCGGAGGTGCATTTCATTTTCAGGCGCATTAAAATCCGCCCCCCCTTCATTCACAATGAACCTGAAATCCCCGTTCGCCGTTGTCGTAGCGTTGAGTTGCCTGATCGCTGTCGCGCTGCCGGTCACCGCAAACGCGGCTGACCCTGCCCCGAAGCCGGCGCGGACTTTGCCGCCCACTCGCTCGCCCAATGCGCCGGGCACGCCGCCACTCACGCCGGTCGGGGCCAAACCGGGCGATGTCTCGGCGATGCGAGGCGCGCCCGGCATGAATCCGCCAGTGAATGCCGACGGTGATTTCCTGATTGGTCCGGATTACGTTCCCGCGCCCGAACTCACGCCCGCCAGAGGTGTTCCGAAGGGAAAAATTGAAACGTTCATCATGAATTCCGCGGACAGCAAAATTTTCCCCGGCATCACGAAGGTTCCGCCGGATGGGCCAGCCAATTACATCCCGCCGGACCTGACCAATGTCGCCATTTACCCTAAGCCCTACACGCGCACAGTGACGGTTTATATTCCCGCCGGATACATCGCAGGCACTCCGGCGCCGGTGATTGTGGTGCAGGACGGACCGGATAAAAACCTGCCATTGGTCCTCGATAACCTGATCGCGCAACATCGCGTTCCCGCCATGGTCGCCGTGATGATTCAAAATGGTGGCGGGGACGCGCAAGGCAGCGAACGCGGTTTCGAATACGACACGATGTCGGGACGGTACGCGAATTTTGTGGAGTCGGAGGTGTTTCCGCTCTTGGAAAAGAACTATAGGGTCAGAATCTCCCCTGATCCGGAAGCTCGCGCGGCCATGGGCACCAGTTCCGGTGGCGTCGCCGCGTTCAGCATGGCTTGGTATCATCCGGAGCTCTATCGCCGC
>JAYVMJ010000668.1:0-2215 GCA_043759025.1 Verrucomicrobiota bacterium
GATATATTTTTTCATTGGAAGTAGTAGTGTGCGACGGAAGTTTTCAGCGAAATCCGGTGGGGATGTCGAGGTCGGACCCTACTCGCGACCGGAAAAGGAGAAATTTCAAGTGGGAGGCTTTTGAGTGCGGCCCATCCTGAAACTTTGTTGCAACATTTCGCGGTTTGCGCGGGTCTTCAAAATATGCGCGCATTGCGTCTATTCCTCACCGCCTTTTTGGCGTTTTTTGCCGTCTTGGCGGCAATCACGGTCTTTTTGGGCCGGCTAATTGGACGCTCCGTGCGGAATGACCGACCGGTGCGGCCCTTGGAACGGAAGCGCGAAGCGAAAGCGCCGTCGAATGATGTAATCGACGTGGAAACCACGGTCGTCAGCGCCGATCAGGGCGAGCGTTGATTCGGGAGTTCGCGTGTAGCGAACGCACGTGACCGAAGAAGAGAAGAACGCGGGGAGGAATGGTTTCGTTCGGCCCGCCCAGACAGTGGCGCGGATCTTCGACCCGCGGGATGAAGATCACGCTCCGGAGACACGTGCCACGAATGCACGCTTTGTCATTCCCTGTGGGTCTGATACCTCGAAGCTTGCTTAGGCTTGGTTGGAAAGTGGCACGGGCCTCTGGCCCGTGGGGCCGGGCGAACACGGGCGGGACGCCCGTGCCACGGAGCAGAGGACAACCGATCGGCGGCGTGGTTGGCTTGGTTTCAATCCCTCGGGGCTTGCCGGGGTTGGTTACTCCGGGCCACCGGGTTTTGTCAGGCGGTTGATCGAATCGACTGTGGTGCCGATCGACGTTGCGTGGCGGGAAAGGCCCTGGGCTTCCAGCAACTCGAATTGTCCATGCTGGAAAATTGGCGACTCCACGGTCGGGCCGTTTTCGTCCGCGGCGTCCTTGAGCGCGCCGCCGAGCGCCGCCACGAGCTGGTTCATGGCGCCGACTTCCGCGAGCAGGCTTTGATCGTTGCGCTCCGGCCAGTAGCCGCCTTCGTCTTTGATGGTGACGGTCGCGCCCAAGCGCTGCCAGATCAGGAGCAGATCGATGACGGCCTTGTGACAACGCAGGAAATTTTCGGCGCCGTGGAGGCTCGCGAATTGGGTTTTGCAAAATCCCGCATAGCCCCAGCCGGCGCATTTGGTGCGAAGCCTCCGTCCGCCGGAACGAATCGTGGCCGGGTAAAGACAAAGTCCAAACTCGGCCGACTCGCAGCCCGCGCCGAGGTGAACGCGATACATCCAGCCGGACTCGGGTGTTACGTCGTGACCAAAGGTTTCGTCGCCGCATTTCTCCAGCACGAATTCGCAACACCAAGGATCTTCCGGATCGACCGGCCGCACCGGTTCGATTTCGAGCAGGTGGCGGCGCTTCGTCAGCGCCGCGGCTCGTCGATGCGCGAGGTGAACCAATTTCTCCGCCGCCGCCGGCGCAACGGTCGCGGGAAGGTGGAGCTTGTAATGGATGGTCAAACCCATGGGGTGATGTCACTCGATCCGTGAGTTCGATGAAGTATCTTCTTTGATGAAGTAATGATGGGCGGCGTCGGCTTTGGCCTGCGCGTTATAGATGGCCGGCGTTGCACTCGGCCTCGTTGAGCCCGGTCCGCTGGCCTCGTCATCGGGGGCAATGCTTTTGGCGGCAGCCGGTGCGCCGGCGGTTTCGACGAGGGCGATTTCGTTGTCGGTCAGGCCGTAGAGTTGGTAGACAAGTTGATCGATGGCGCGATCGGTCGCGGCGATAGAACAATAATCAAACCGCGACGAAGAGATGGTAAACCGTGAAAAGACCATGCGGGAGATTGTGGATGGTTGCGCTGATGTCGGGATGTGCGAGTGAAAGCTTTGAGGGGACAACGCGGGACGCGGTGACACACTTGAGTTTGACTGGATTGGCCGCGATGGAAGCGGAGACAGAATCACGTGCCTTCGTCGTTTTGCCATCAAAGACGTAGCCGAGCATTGCGCCTTCGGTGAGTTCACGTGCGTAACGCCGGTCGATAAAGCACATCATTCCCTGGGGTCCGGTAGTGTATTCGGAGACGAGCGATTTCCACCGAGCTTTCTTAAAAGTCACATGCAGGCGCTTGGCTTCTACGACAAAATGCCAATCGGCATCTGTTTGGCGCAGCGCGCTGAGGAATCGAAAATCAATACGGCCAATTGGATTTTCTGAAACTGAACTGTCATCGAAAACTGGTGCTTCTCGATCCACTATCATGCCTGA
>JAYVMJ010000669.1:0-4478 GCA_043759025.1 Verrucomicrobiota bacterium
TCGCCCAACCCAATCTCGTCCCGCCAACGAGTTATCCTCCCCGAACCCCCGAAAGTAATTGGAAATCCGCCAGTAGCGGAAGTCGGGTTAACTATGATGAAGCCGAACGCGTCGAGGCCGCATGGCAGGACGTGACGGAACGGGCGGAAAAACTTTACGCCATCCTGCCGGCGAATCAGCGCGATGCCTTTTATCAACTCGTGCTTCATCCGGTGAAAGCGTCGGGCATCGTGGCCGAGATTAATATTTGGGCGGGCCGCAACCACCTCTTTGCCAAACAAGGCCGCGCTAGCACCAATGCGGCGGCGACGCGCGTCCGGGAACTTTTCCGGGAGGATCAGGCGCTCACCGATTATTATAATCACACGCTCGCCGGTGGAAAGTGGGACCACTTGATGGACCAAACTCACCTCGGCCAGTTCTCGTGGGAACCTCCGAGAGTGAACGTTATGCCGGCCGTCTCGGAGTTATTGCCGGTCGATGAGGATCTTTATGGGGTCGCGATCGAAGGCGATATCAGTGCGTGGCCGGATCATTTCGGGGAGGCAGTTCTTCCGGTTTTCGATTCGTTCAACCCCCGGCATTCCTGCGTTGAAGTCTTCGCGCAGGGCACGAAAGCGATCAACCACACGATCACGGCGGAGCAGTCGTGGATTAGAATCGCGAAAGATTAGAGCCCGCGATTGGACGCGCGTTACTGGGTCGACATCGATTGGGCGAAGCTGCCGGCCGGCACGTCGACGGGCGAAATTTCGGTTCAAGGAAAACTGCCGACGATCAAGATAAAGGTCGTGGCAAACAAGGCCTCCGTCGAGCAGGCCGTTGCGGCGCAGGGCCGATTCGCGAGTCTTGATGGTCCGACGGCCATCACGGCGACCGGGACCACGCGCCGGACGGAAGTCGGCGGCGTTCGGTGGGAAGAGGTGCCCGATTATGGCCGCGTCACCGCCGCCCTGGCGATTTATACGGTGACTTCCGCCAGTATCCTGCCACCCGAATCCGCGCCCACCCTTGAGTATCCGGTTTATTTACCTCGCGAAGGCAACTTCGATGTCACGCTGATCCTTGGACCGGTGATGGATTTCGTCCCTGCTCGTGGGATGCGAATCGCAGCCGCCTTCGATGATCAACCGGCGCAAGTGCTGGACATTTTCGCGAATCGTGCCGCGGAATCGTTTCTGGGCCGGTCTTGGTCGGCCCACGCCGCGCGTGATAATGCGCGCTATCTTCGTTCCTCGCTTCACGTCGTCGCCGCCGGATCGCATGTTTTGAAGATCAGCATGGTCGATCCGGGCATCGTGTTGGAAAAGATTATCATCAACGACCGCCCACTTCCCGAGAGGTACTTTGGCCCGCCGGCGCAGGACGCGTTCGGAGCCGACGTTCCCGTGCCGCCGATGAAGAGAAGCGACTAAGAGCCCTGCCTCGGTTCGTTGACAGGAAATGAATCGTCCCTTTTCTCCCTACTGGGCTGGTGATTTGCACCGCTGACTTTTCGATCAAAATAATATTCTTCCCCAACCAAATGAAAATCCATGGAAAGTGGGTGGCGCTTTGTGCCGTCGGTTTAACGCTAATTTTCACCGGCGCCCAAGCGGTTGCACCGGCCAAGCTCGAGATTGACTTCGGTCATCCCGGCCACGCGATTCCTCCGAGCTTCTCCGGCCTGATGACCGAGGAGATCAACTATAGTTACGATGGCGGACTCTTCGCGGAGCTCATTCGCAATCGCACGTTTCAGGACCCGGTGGCGGGTCTCAACAACCGCGATCCGAAACCACCGATTGGTGTGATGCCGCCCCATTGGTCGGTGGTCGGCACGGCGAGTGCGGCGACAAATACGACCGATCCCGTCAACCCTGCGCTGCCCGTCAATTTGAGGCTCACGCTCTCCGGTGGCACCGGCGGCGTCGCGAACGATGGCTATTGGGGTGTTCCCGTGAAACCGGCCACCACCTACACCGCCAGCTTTTATGCGCGCGGCACTGGCGGATTCGCCGCCCCGGTCATCGCGTCGCTTGTGACCGATAAAGGGGACAAGACCATCGCCTCGGCGGAGACGGAAGCGATTGGGAATGTTTGGAAAAAATATACGCTGACGTTCACCACGCCGGCCGATGCGCCGATTACCGCCGACGCTCGCTTTGTTTTGTCCGCGAAAGGCACGGGCAGCATTGATTTCAGTTTTGTTTCGGTTTTCCCGCCGACGTACCAAGGGGTGGCGAACGGTCTGCGCCCGGACATCATGAAGCTTTTGGCCGCGATGCATCCGTCCTTCATTCGCCTGCCCGGGGGAAATTACGCTGAAGGCAACCGCTTTTCTGATCGTTTCGCCTGGAAAAAAATGATCGGGCCCGCTGACCAGCGCCCCGGTCACATGGGCTGCTGGAGCTACCGCAGCAGCGATGGTTTCGGTCTGCCGGAATATCTTTTGTGGTGCAAACAGCTCGGTGCGGAGCCCGTGCTCGCGCTCTTTGCCGGCTATGCGCTCAACGGCGATTACGCCGCCGCGGGTAGCCCCGAGATGGCTCTTTATACCAAGGAGGCGCTGGAGGAAATCGAGTACGTCATGGGTCCGGCCGACAGCGAGTGGGGCAAAGTGCGTGCCGCCGATGGTTTCCCAGAACCGTTTGCGTTGAAATATGTCGAGATCGGCAACGAGGATTTCTTTGACCGCTCCGGCAGCTACGAAGGCCGGTTCGCGGAAATGGCCCGGGCGATCCGCGAGAAATATCCGCAGCTCAAGATTATCGCGACGACGCCGGTGAAGAGTTTCAAGCCCGACGTAGTCGACGACCATTTGTACGCGGGAGCAGATTCCATGCTGCGGCAATGGCGTCGCCACGACAAAAACTCCGCCACTCTCCTCGAACAACAACCGGAGGGCGGCAAGATCTTCATGGGCGAATGGGCGACGCAGGGCGGCTCACCGACGCCCAATCTCAAGTCTGCTCTCACGGATGCGGTTTTTGTCATGGGCCTCGAGCGCAATTCCGACGCGGTGGTCATGGAATGCTACGCGCCGCTTTTCGCGAACGTGAACCCGGAGAATCCGGCAAAGGGTCAGCCGCGCGGCTGGCAGTGGAATACAAATTTGATCGGTTACGATGCCTTGAACGCTTTCGGCTCGCCCAGTTATTATGTGCTCGCCGCGTTCGGGCAGAACAAAGGCGACGTTACGGTGCCGACCACCTTCGACGTGCCGCAAGTCGCGCGGCCAGTCGATCCTCATCCCCACGGCCTCACCGGCGTCGGCACCTATGAGACGCGCGTCGAGTACACCGACATGATGGTCACCGGCCCGGACGGCAAAACGCTGTCTGCGAAAAATCTCATCAACGAGCCTGGCCAGTGGAAGTTTCCCCATGGCCATTGGGCGGTGGAGGACGGAGTCATCCGTCCTCGCGGGAACAACCTGCAAACGTGGGCACTCGCCGGCGATCCAGCATGGACGGACTACACCGTCACGTTGCGGGCGCGAAAGCTTGAAGGCAACGAGGGCTTCATTGTCCTCTGGCATGCGGCCGATGGTGACAACTACCGCTGGTGGAATATTGGCGGCTGGGGAAATACCCTTTCCCGCTGCGAGATGACGGAGAGTGGCGGTCGCGAAGCCTACGGACCTAGCACGCCGTTCACGGTCGAGACCGGTCGCTGGTACAATTTGAAACTTGTGGTCACCGGCCACACCGCCCGCGGTTATGTGGATGGGAAACTTACCATGGAAGCGACTGACGAACCACACGCGCCGACCCAAACTGCGTTTGCTTCTGCAACGTACCTCAGCGCCAGCGGCGAGATTATCGTGAAGGTGGTTAATACGGCGGAAACGCCACTGCAGGCTGAGATCCTCCTGAAAGACGTGGGCCGCATCGGGAGTGGCAAAATCATCGTGCTCACCGGCGAACCCGCGGCGGTCAATTCCGTGGCGGCACCGACGGCCGTCGCGCCCACGGAAGAGCCGTTCGCAGTCAACTCGGCGTCGTTCACGCACACGTTCCCGCGCTATTCGGTTACGATTATGCGCTTCCCCGCGACAAAATAGCTAACTCTAGAAACCGGAGTTAGACACAGATTACACCGAGTTAAGCACGGAGCGCACAGGGAAATGCCTCAGGAAATTGCCCAAATGCACTATCACCCGGGAGGTGAATTCAAATTCGCGGATCAACTCACAATCCGTATTTCTCCCGCCTCTCCTTCCGAACTCTGTGAGCTCTGTGACGAGATCGAACGGCGGAATTCCGGCGTGCGCCAATGAATCCATCAACCACAGCAGTGAAAGTCCGCCCGACCGGATGAGACGATACGCGGTCGAAAGGCCCGGTCACGGACGAGGGGCGCGAGGCCCCGCCGGAAAGCACGACCGAAGCCTGAATCAGTCAGCCGCAACGAAGGTGAACCCCATCGTATGAGCTTCGAAAACGCATCAACCGACGAGCCCGAGCCGCTGCCTAAACGGCGAAGGCTGCCAGGGC
>JAYVMJ010000670.1:0-1663 GCA_043759025.1 Verrucomicrobiota bacterium
GTCGGATAAAATCTATATCGTATATGTCATGCGGGGAGAACGGAGGCTTCGCATTAGCGACTTTCAGGATAGGTAGCGCGGTAATACGTACGGGTTCCACCAATCCAACCGGGCGATTTTTTTGCCGTCAGCAAACCGTCAAAACCGCATATGATTTTTTGCCTTTGCGCAGCAGCAGGTATTTTCCGAAAAGCAGATCGTTGGTAGTCACGCAGCGGGTGTGATCGGGCACGCGAACGTTGTTCAGATAGATGCCGCCGGCTTCGAGGTCCTTGCGGGCCGCGCCTTTCGACGGAGCGAGCCGGGAGTGGACGATCAAGTCCGCGATGGGCGTGCCATCAGCGTCGAGCTTCGTCTTTTCGAGATCTTTCGTGGGCACTTCGCCTACGACGTCGCCGAAAATGGTTTCGCTGACGCCTTCGAGCGAGCCGCCGAAAAGAATGTCGCTGGCTTTCAACGCGGCCGCAACCGCGTCCGCCCCGTGGACGAGCGTGGTCATTTCGCGGGCGAGGGTTTTTTGCGCGGCGCGGGCGCCCGGGTGGGCTTTTTGCTCCGCGTCGAGCGCGGCAATTTCGTCCTGGCCCAGAAACGTCAGCGTCTTGAGCAATTTTACGACATCGCCGTCGTCGGTGTTCACGAAGAATTGATAAAACCGGTAGGGACTGGTTTTTTTCGGATCGAGCCAGACAGTTCCCGTCGCGGTTTTGCCGTATTTCGTACCGTCGGATTTGGTGAGCAGCGGAAAGACCAGGCCCCAGACGGTGGCGCCGAGTTTTTTGCGCGTGAGCTCGGTGCCGACGGTAATGTTGCCCCACTGGTCGGTGGCGCCGACTTGCAGTTCGCAGTTAAGGGTTTTGCGCAGGTGATAAAAATCAAAGCCCTGCAGCAGCATGTAACTGAACTCCGTGAAGCTGATACCCGTGCTACGCTCCTCCATGCGTGAGCGGACGGAATCCTTGGCGATCATGGAATTTACCGTGATGTGTTTGCCGACGTCGCGCAGGAATTCGAGAAAGCTAATCTGGCCCGTCCAATCGTTATTGTTGACGAGGCGCGCGGGGTTGGCGGTCGCGTTGAAATCGAGGAACCGCGTCAGCTGGGTCTTGATCGAGGCAATGTTGTGCGCGACCTGGTCGGGCGTCTGGAGATTGCGTTCGTCCGACTTGCCGGAGGGATCGCCGACCATGCCCGTGGCGCCGCCGGCGAGGACGATCGGAAGGTGGCCATGAAGCTGAAAACGGCGCAGGGCGAACAAGGGAACCAGATTGCCGACGTGGAGGCTGTCCGCCGTCGGATCGAAGCCGCAGTACAGCGTGAGCGGGGCCTCAGCGAGACGTTTGGCCAGGGCTTCGCGGTCGGTGGAGTCGGCGTAGAGGCCGCGCCATTCAAGTTCGTCCAGAATTGTCATGAATCGCGCTGGTTATTGGCTGCGGCGGCGGGTCTGGCAAGGTGAAGTTTTAGCCCGGTCATTTGGTCCTCAATCTGCTCTGGGCAGTGGATGCACGATGGTTCATGGCACCAAAACTTATAACCCGCATGCGGCTTTTAGTAACCACCCTCATATCAGTGCAAAATGGGTTGCGGCGGGAGTGACGGACGCTCTATTTACTCGGTTTCACGCGGCGATTTGCGTTCGCTGTCCACCGCCAAACCAAACTCGTTC
>JAYVMJ010000671.1:0-2454 GCA_043759025.1 Verrucomicrobiota bacterium
GTCATCGCCGCCATTCGTGCCATCGACCCGGACAACATGATCATCGTCGGGACTCCGAACTGGTCGCAGGATGTGGACATCGCGGCAGCGGATCCGATCAAAGCTGACAACATTGCCTACTCGCTTCATTTTTATGCCGGCAGCCACAAACAGAAGCTTCGCGATAAGGCAGTCAAAGCGATGAATCTCGGTCTTCCGATTTTCGTGACCGAATGGGGCACCTGCGACGCGTCGGGCGACGGGAAAGTCGACGCCGCCTCGACTGCGGAATGGATGGCTTTCATGCGCAAATGGGAACTCAGCCATTGCAACTGGGCCATCTACACGAAACGGGAAACCGCTTCCATTATTCTTCCCGGCGCGTCAACGCGTGGTGATTGGAAGGAGGGCGATCTCACGGATTCCGGCCGACTCGCAAGGCAATGGGTTCGCGAGTGGTCCGAAAATCCCCCCACCCTGCCCGCCGCCAATGCCAGCAATTGACCGTCGATCGGAGTTGTTCCGAAATTTGCCCGCACCCAACGTCCCAAGCGCGTTTTGAACGAAAATATTTTTCGCCGCGGGCAACAGCCGTCGAACGTTCACCCAGAGCGTGTGCTAACGTGGCTCTGTTACGGCGCGATGATCAGCCTGTCGATCGGGCTGAATCTGCTCCCCGTATTTCTCACCACGCTCGCCAACTCATTTGGCGGCGCCGCTGAATTGGACCATGAGCAATTGGGCCGTCTCGGTGCGCTCAGTTTCTTGGGTCTGGCGGTCGGAATTATTCTCACCGGGCCGCTGGCGGATCGCTGGGGCGCAAAGCCCTTCGTGCAACTGGGCAATGGACTGATCTGCGTCAGCCTGGTCGCCGCCGCCTTTGCGCCGAGCCATTTCATTCTTGGGCTTTCGCTTTTTTTCGTCGGCCTCGGCGGTGGCATCCTCGACATGGTGCTGAGTCCAGTCGTCGCAGCCCTCAACCCCTCGAAGCGCACGGCCGCTTTGAAGATGCTACATTCGTTTTATTGCGTGGGAGCCGTCATCACCATTCTTGCCGGCACACTCTGTCTGCGCGCGGGATTTGGCTGGCGCATGGCCTGCCTGTTGCTCGCACCGCTGCCGGCAGGATTACTGATCGCATTCGGCTCCCGCAAATTCCCACCCCTCGCCAATGACGGCCAACGAACGGGAGTCCGCGAACTCCTGCTTCACCGGTGGTTTATCGTCGCGCTCGGCGCGATTTTTCTCGGCGGCGCCACGGAGGTTGGATTGGCGCAATGGCTACCCGCCTACGCGGAAACCGGCCTCGGCTATTCCGCCTGGATCGGCGGCAGTGCGCTCCTTTCTTTCTCCATTGCGATGACCGTTGGACGCATGCTGATCGGAGCGGGGTCGCCTGAAACTCGGAGTTTTTCAAGTGATGACATGGAGCTGCGGCCTCTCGGTCATTCTTTTTCTTTTGGGCTCGTTCCTCCCGGTTCCTTCGTGCCTCTCACCGCGTGCATCACCGCTGGCTTCACGGGCAGTTGTCTCTGGCCGACGATGCTCGCCGTGACCGCCGATCGCTACCCGCAAGGCGGAGCGACGATGTTTGGCTTGCTCGCCGCTTTCGGGAACGCCGGCGGAATCGTCATGCCGTGGATCGTCGGCTGGGTCGCCGACCGTCACTCCATTCGTTGGGGCATCACCGTCTCGGCGGTTGCGCCCGCCACCATGTTGCTTCTGGTCGCGGCATTGCGTCGCGGTTGAACGATTGATTAATTTGCTTAACGGCGACTGCCAGCCGCCATCATTGTAGCTGGCTGACCTGCATGCTTCGTTTACTTCTACCACCCAACCTCGCCGCTGCCGCCAAACGTGACGCCATCGCCGTCCGGCTCGAACTCGATCTCGCCGCCACTTCCCAGGCCGCGTTCATTCCCGCGCTCGCCATCCTGCAACGCATCGGAGCCAAGCCATCACCCGTTTCATTTCTCCAACTCTCGCGCGCGCAGCTCAGCGAGCTGACTGACGCCCTCAACGGCCAACCGGTATTTTTCTGGATTAACCGTCCCACTGCAACGATCGCGTGGAATGGGGCCGACCTTCCCGGTGTCGACGAACACCTGACCGCGCCACTCTCCACCACCGCAACACCCCCCGAGCCGCCGGCGCCGATCAAACATTCGACGCCCAAGGAGCCCGCTTGGAAACCGATGAGCATCGACGGCTCCGAGCATTACCTTGCGATCACCTTGCCTTCGCGCAACGCGGACAACTACGACGACATCTGGGATCTCGTAAAACGTCACGGCTTCATCCTGGAGCCGACAAACGGAAAATTCTGGCTGCGCAACCGACACAAAGCCCTGAACTTTCTGGCGACGTACGGCACCGAATTACGCGAAACGCATGGCGCCGAGTTTACGGAAAATTTTGAGCGCAACACCGCTCACATTCGTCCGGTCGGAATGGTCGCCGAGGTGAAGGAACAGG
>JAYVMJ010000672.1:0-5124 GCA_043759025.1 Verrucomicrobiota bacterium
AGATTGAGCAATTCCCGCTCGAACGCGTGGCCGCAATACTGACATTTATCGCCGTCGCGCTCGAAGACGTTGTTGCGCGTCAGCTTCAACTCCTTGCACGGCAGCTTGTCGAAAATCGTCAGTAAAATGACCCGAGGCAGACGAATACTGCGGTTGACCGTGTGTACCGTTTCCATCGCATCGACCGGCGGATTGTAGTCCGAGAAATCGATCCAATCCATCAACGAATAGGTATGGAACGCATCCACCGTTTGATGCACCACTTGCGCGTGCTCCCGGGCCAGCAACGCAAACGCGCGTCGGGCGCCGATGATATTTACCGCCTGCCAGAGGCGGTTCAGGACGAGCACGGGTTGATCAAGCACGGCATCCATACGCAACGGGGGTTGGTGGTATCCGCGGTCCGCCACCCTGTCAAGCAGCGCCCCGTGGCGATTCGCGTCACTCCAAATGAACCCCGCCCCATCGCGGAAATTTGGCGCGGGTCAGGGCAATAATTCCCTCGGAAAAGTCAGGATAGCTCGCAGCCAACGCCCCTCGATCACCCAACTCAAAATCCTCCCAGCGAAATTCGGGGGCGACCACGCAGCTAACGAGCGCCCAGCGTCCTCCGGCCAACAAACGGGTTCCCTGCCACGTATAGGCGTGAATGATCGTTTGCGGGAATTCGCCACGTTCTGGATTCAATCCCAGCCGGACCCATTCCCCACTCCCGCCCGCCGCCAATTGCAACGATTCCACCGGATCGCCCGCGTGGAAGCACCAGATCTCATCGGATTTCAATCGATGCATCGCCGAAAACCCATCAGACGTAAGCAGGAAATAAATCACCGAATACGCCCGTTGCCCGTCTGGCGAGACGGCTCTCGTATCCGTCGCCCGGCGAAAGAAACCGCCCTCCTGAGGCAACGGCTCCAGCCGGAAAAGGGCGACAACATCGGCGGCACGGTAGTGCTCCGGCGTCAGCGCGTGTTGACTCATCGGATGAACTCTCCCGCCGCCCTTGGCTTACGCGTCGGGTGAGACGACGGCCACTTTCAACGACTGGTTCTTCACGCGAATACCGGCCAGCTTCGAGGTGACTGCTTCAGCGTGTTCGCTGATGACATCGACGTGCGTGTGCTCCTCGTGAATATCGATCGCGCCGACAATGGCCGCCGGCAAACGTGTCACGCCTGCAATTTTCCCCACCAGATCCGCCGGCGTCACCAGATTGGCGCGTCCCACATTAAAGGAAATTGTCGTATAACCCGGATCGCGACCGGTACGGGGCTTTCGCTCGAAACCGGACTTTTCCCGGGCCGGTTTTTCAACCGGTTTTTTGTCCACTTGAACGGGAAACGGTGGCCTGGTCTCGGAATGCACCACGCCCAATGGTTTCGGTTTGATCGGCGGCGTCCCTGCCGGCACCGCCGGGACAAATTCCTTCCGCTGCTTCGCGGCCGGAGCAGCTGGTTCCTCTGCGCCCTGCATCATGTGGATCAAAGCTGACGCGATGTCAGTGCTCGTGTAACCCTGCTCGAGGAGTCGGTCGAACATCTGGTCCCGCGACTTGAACTTCTTCTCGTCCAGGGTCGCGCGCAATTTCTCCACGAACACATTTCCCTTCGCTTCCTCGACTTCATCGAGCGACGGCACGCGTTCACGGCGAATCTTCAATCGCGAGTAGTGAATCATGCTTTGCAATTTATAGAGCTCGCGCCCCGAAACGAAGGTGAACGCTTTTCCCTTCTTGCCGGCGCGGCCCGTGCGCCCGATGCGGTGGGTGTAATCCTCGCCGTCGTTCGGGAGGTCGAAGTTAAACACCACTTCAAGGTCGTCCACGTCGAGACCGCGCGCCGCCACATCGGTGGCGACAAGAAACTCAAAACCTCGCCGGCGGAATTTATCCATCACGCGAGTCCGCTGCGCCTGCGTGATATCGCCGTGCAACCGGTCGGTCGAATAACCTCGCGCGTGCAGGTGTTCGTCGAGTTCATCGACCATGATCTTCGTGCTGCAAAAAATAATGCCGAAACGAAAATCATTCAGATCGATCAACCGTGTAAGCGCTTCGATCTTCGAACGGCGGTCCACTTCGAAATAAACCTGGTCGACCTGCGGCGCATTCGCCGCGTGGGCCTCGATGCGCACCCATTCCGGGTTACGCGTGTAGCGCTTGATCAAATCCTGGATCATCCGCGGCATCGTCGCCGAGAAAAACAAACACTGCCGTTCGGCCGGCACCGATTTTAGGATGTGCTCGATGTCGTCGCGGAAACCCATGTCGAGCATCCGGTCCGCTTCGTCGAGCACGATCACCTTCAAATTATCCATCTTCAACGTGCCGCGCTCCATGTGGTCCATCACACGACCGGGCGTGCCGATCACGACCTGCGCACCCGCCGCGAGCGCGCGGAATTGCCGTTCGTAGGATTGACCGCCATAAATCGGCACTTCCATCAGGCCGCGCTTGAAGAACGCCAATTTGCCAAACTCCTCGGAGACTTGCACCGCGAGTTCGCGGGTGGGGCAAAGCACGAGCACCTGCGCTTTCTTCATCTGCACGTCCACTTTCTCGATGGCCGGAATCGCAAACGCCGCCGTCTTCCCCGAACCCGTCGCCGACTGCCCGACCACGTCGCGTCCCGTCAAAGCGAACGGAATAACGGCGGTTTGAATCGGCGATGCTTCCTCGAAACCCATCTTATCGACAGCCTTCAAAATTTCCGGCGACAAGCCGAGTTCACTAAACGGACGTTTTTCCATGGTGTGCAGCGTGTCCGGCGGAACGGAAAAAGAGAGATTAAAGTGCACGCGGGTCAAAACGTCGCCGTAAGTCGTTCAGCCTCCATGGCACGCCAATTTACCAGAGCTTTGCAGGTTTGGCATACTTGGCGCTTCTGGCGAGACGACTCTAATCCGTTCATTCGAAGCTTCAACGCCTCGGCCGGCAGCTGTATTAATCACGCATGTCTCTTAAAACGCTTTTCTTTGGCAAATCGAAGTCCCTCGCCGACCAAAACCTTTTTCATCAGGTATCACTCATCGCGATCTTCGCGTGGGTGGGCCTCGGCGCCGATGGCCTTTCTTCTTCATGCTACGGTCCCGAGGAGACTTTCAAGGCGCTTGGGGCCAATCCCCACCTCGCCCTGTTCGTCGCGCTTGCCTCGGTCGTGACGATCATCGCGATCTGCGCGAGTTATTCGCAGATCATCTCACTTTTCCCCACGGGAGGAGGAGGCTATCTTGTCGCCACCAAGTTGCTTTCTCCTTTTGCGGGCGTCGTTTCCGGCAGCGCTTTGCTGATCGATTACGTACTCACAATCACCATCTCCGTGGCGAGCGGGGCTGATGCACTTTTCAGTATTTTGCCGCCCAGCTGGCTGCCGTGGAAAGTCGCTTTCTCGCTCGCCGGGGTGGCCGGACTGACGCTCGTCAATCTGCGTGGGGTAAAGGAATCCGTCATGCTCTGGGTGCCGGTGTTTTTCCTCTTCGTGGGCACGCATGCCTTTGTCATCATCTATGCCTTGATTACTCACGCCAGCGGACTCGGCCAGGTCGCCACCGCCACGGCCCAGGAAGTTCATGGAGTCAGTGCGACGGCGGGCGTGTTCGGTCTCATGGCCCTCCTGCTGAAAGCCTATAGCATGGGTGCGGGAACCTACACCGGCATCGAAGCCGTCAGCAACGGCCTGCCCATTCTGCGCGAACCGCGGGTCCAGACCGGCAAGCGGACCATGATTTATATGGGCGTTTCGCTGGCGATCACGGTCGCTGGTCTCCTGCTCGCGTACCTCCTCTACGCGGTACAGCCAGTTGAAGGCAAGACGCTCAATGCCGTCTTGTTTGAGGCCATGACCAGCAACTGGGGCCCACATTCCGGCTGGTGGTTCGTTAAAATCACCCTCGCCTCCGAAGCCGCGCTGCTTTTGATCGCCGCGCAAACCGGTTTTCTCGATGGTCCGCGCGTGCTGGCCAACATGGCGCTCGACCGCTGGTTTCCCGGACGCTTTGCCCATTTGAGCGACCGGTTTGTCACCCAAAACGGCCTCGTGCTGATGGGTGCGGCGGCCTTCATCATGATGGCCTTCACCAGGGGCTCGGTGGACCTGCTCGTGGTGCTTTATTCGATCAACGTCTTTATCACCTTTTCCCTATCGCAGCTTGGCATGGTGGTGCATTGGTGGCAGGAACGCGCAACTGCCGTTGGCTGGCAGCGCAAACTCGCCATCAACGGCTTCGGTTTCGCCCTCACTTTTTTCATTCTTGTTTCGCTGACCCTGGAGAAATTTACCGAAGGCGGCTGGGTCACCATTCTGATCACCGGCGTCCTGATTGGCGGAGCTTATGGGATCAAACGCCACTATTTCAATGTCGGCCAAAACCTGCGTCGGCTGGATGCAATCGTCGAGGCGGCGTCGCTTCATGTCCCGGAGGTCCGGGTCATGGCTGCACCTCCCACGCCGCGCGCGCGCACGGCGGTCATCCTGGTCAACGGCTACAACGGACTTGGGCTGCACACGCTGCTGCATGTACCGCGCATGTTCGGCGACACGTTTCGCAACTACGCTTTCATTCAAGTAGGCACGGTGGACGCGGGGAATTTCAAGGGTGCCGCCGAAATCGAAGCCTTGCGCCTGCATACCGTCGCCGAGGCCGATCTTTATGTGCAGTGGGCGCGGGCCCGCGGCTATGGCAGCGCAAGTTACACCGCAGTCGGCCACGATTTGGTCGGCGAAGTGGTGCGACTGGCGCGCGAGGCCGCTGGCGCTTTTCCCAATCAGGTCTTTTTCGCCGGCCAGTTGCTTTTCACCCGGGAAACGAGGCTCACCCGCTGGTTGCACAACCACACAGTTTTCACCCTTCAGCGTCGCTTCTTTTTGGCCAACATGCCGTTCGTCATCCTGCCTATCCGCGTCAACGAGGAATTGCCTCGCCAAGCCAGGTAAAGCACGGGGGTAATGTTCCGCTATGCCATTTTCCAAGCTCGGGTTGCCAGCGGCCCTCGTCAACGGGGTCAAAGCCATGGGGTATGTCGATCCCCCCCCATTCAGTTGCGCGCCATTCCCGTGGTTCTCGGCGGCGGCGATTTGATCGGGTCGGCCCAGACCGGCACCGGCAAAACCGCTGCGTTTGCGCTGC
>JAYVMJ010000673.1:0-4975 GCA_043759025.1 Verrucomicrobiota bacterium
CCTTGAGAGCAAGATCACCAACTGGAGAGCCGGATGCGGGAGACCCGCCAGTCCGGTTCGGAGGGAGGGGCAGGTTTCATCCCTGTCCCTACCCCTATCGTTGCGTGAGCGTTTGTCGGCGTGGCGCAGTTGCCGCAGTGGCGGTTTTCGCCCAAGGAAATTTACCGGGGTATTTACCTGATCAACGCCGGCTTGAGTAATCCGATTTCGAGTCGATACTCTCACCTTCTTTTGCGCGACTCCCGTTCATTTTCGATTGGTGAAACCCGCTGGCTGCGTTGGACTGGGGTCCCGGTGGTCGTGGTCGGGTTGATGGTGGTCGTAGGATGGTTCACGGGCGCTCAACTTCTCACGACCTTCGTCGCGGGAGGTTCACCGCTGGTGATGAATACTGCACTCTGTCTGATTGTGTGCGGGACAGGAGTGGTGGCGTTGAGTGGCGGGTTTTTCCGGCTGGTCGCGATCAGTGGTATTTTTGTCCTAGCGCTCACCACTGTAATAATCGCGCAGTTTTTCCTCGGTCATCCGGTGGGGATCGACGAATTTTTTTGGAAACATCAATTCGTCACCTCGCTGACGCTGCCGGGACGAATGGCACCGCATACGGCGGTGGCATTGTGGTTGGTGGGTGGCTCGTTGATTTTGCGTGCCCGGGGTTGGAACCGGCACTGGCTGCTGCCGGTGATGGGCGGAGTGATTGTCGCATTTGCGCTGCTTCCGCTGCTGGATTTTCTCACGCTTCGACTGATCGCGGATTCGATGGTCGTTTATCGGGGAATGGCGATTCCCACGGTCGGTTGCCTGATCCTGCTCGCCGCGGCAGTCCTGCGTCCAGCCCGACCCGATGCGAATCAGGAGTCTGCTGCGCTGCCGTTTTTGGCGATGGCGCTCGGAATGTTGGTGTCGATCGGAATTGTCCTGCTGCAAAACAACGGCGACCTCATCGCGGCCAATCGCGCGGTGACCCACACGTTCGAGGTTCGCGGAACCGTGGAATCTTTTATTGCCGCCGTGGCGCGAGAGGAATCCAACGCGCGCACCTTTGCCCTAACCGGGGACGGCACTTTCAACGCTAGAAGCACCGACAATCGTGTCGAGGCAATGCGGCAAATCGACGACTTGAAAGCATTGGTTGCGAGAAATCCGGACCAGCTGGTGCGGGTTAATTCGTTGGCCGAGTTGGCCGGGCGGAAATTCGCCGGCGATGAGCGGATCGTGCGGGTCGGGCAAAGCGAAGGTCAGGAAGCCGCAGGGAAATTGCTTTTGGCGCCGACCTTAAGAGTGTCGAGCTCGCTGGAAACTCTGGCCGAAACGATCACGACCGAAGAAGATAAATTGCTGGCGGTGCGGAACGCCCAGCGTTTTGCGTTGGAGCGCGATTCGCGGATCATGGAGATGTTCGGAGGAGTGATCGCGCTGGGACTGCTAGGCGCAGCAATGTCGACGGCGCGACGTTCAACGGTGGCCAGAAACCTGGCGGAAAGCACTCTTGTGACCGCCAACCAACTCCAGCGTGCGGTGCTCGATGGAACCCTCTTTGCGGTAATCGCCACAAAGCTTGACGGGACCATCCAGGTGTTCAACGCGGGCGCGGAAAGGATGCTCGGCTACGTCCGCGGCGAAATGGTCGGCCGTCATTCGTTGGAATTTGTGCATATGCCCGAAGAGATCAAGGCGCGGGCGGGAGAACTGACCGTGATGCTTGGAAGAAGAATCGAACCGGGGTTGAACGCGTTGGTGGCGCAGGCGAAGTTGGGGCACGCGGAAGAGCGGGAGTGGACTTATGCGCGCAAGGATGGAAGCAAGCTGCCGGTTCTCGTCAGCATCACGCCGCTCACCGATCCATCAGGTCTCATCACCGGCTTTTTGAGCGTGGCGCAGGATTTGACTGACAGCAAGCGGGCGGAAGTCGCGCTGCAGGCGAGCGAGGAACGTCTTCACCGGGTGCTCAGCCACGCCGATTGCCTCGTTTGGGAAGCGAATGTTACGCTGACCGGCGCGGATTGGAGTTGGGCGATGACGGTGCATCCCTCGGGTTTGTATCGGCGGCTTACCGGCGACAAAGACGGGAGCGCCAGTGTCGGTTTATGGTACCAATTTGATATTCCCGAACGGGAGGAGATGAACCGGCGTTGTCGGACGGCGATGGAAACCGGCGCGCCGGGTTACGAGCAGGAATTTAGGGTGTTGCGGAAGGGCCAGGTGAGTTGGATCAAGGAATCGGTGTCGATCACGCCGCTCGGGACCGGACGTTTTTGGGTGGTGGGGGTCGCGGTGGATGCCACGGAAAGCAAGCGGGTCCGGGCGGCGCGCGATGAGATCGTGACCCGTCTGCACAAGTTGGGTGCGTTGGTTCCGGGGATGATTTATCAATTCCGCCTGCGACCGGACGGCAGTACGTGTTTTCCGTATGCGAGTGAGGGAATCCGTCAGGTTTATCGAGTATCTCCGGAGGAAGCGCGGGAGGACGCGAGCAAGGTCTTCGCCGTTTTACACCCTGACGACGTCGCAACCGTGACGGCGTCAATCCACGAATCGGCGCGATCACTCCAGATCTGGCAGCACGAATACCGCGTGCGCCACGCCGATGGCACGGTGTGCTGGCTGCTGGGTAATTCCGTACCTGAACGCGAGGCGGATGGCAGTGTGCTGTGGCACGGATTTATCAACGATATCACCCAGCGTAAACACGCGGAAAAGGCGCTGCGGGAAAGCGAGGAGCAACTGCGGTCATTCGCACAGCTTGCCCCGGTCGGCATTTGTCGGACGGACCTGAGGGGGCACGCGCTCTACGTGAACGAACGTTGGTGCGAGATCACCGGCCGAAATGCGGCGGAAACACTGGGCACCAATTGGGGCATGACACTGCATCCCGAGGATCGCAGGAAAGTATTCGAGGCGTGGGCGGCGTTGACGCACGGAGCGGAGGAATCATCGCTGGAATATCGTTTCCAGCACCCGCGCGGGCGCGTGGTTTGGGTCGCGGGAGCAGCCATCTCGCTGCGCGACGAATACGGGGTGATCACCGGATTTCTTGGCACCGTGACGGACATCTCGCTCGCAAAAAAAGCGAAGGCGGCGATGGAGGAAAGCGAGGAGCGATTCCGCCAGGCCTTTGAATTTGCCGGCATCGGCATGGCGATCGTTGGACTCGATGGCCGGTGGGTTCGGGTCAACCGCGCAATTTGCGACATCGTCGGCTATTCCGCTGATGAATTGATGCAAAAAAGCTTTCAGGACATCACCCATCCTGACGACTTGAACTCCGACCTGAACCACATGAAGGAGCTGCTCGATGGCGGGGTGAAGGTCTACCAGATGGAGAAGCGATATTTTCACCGGGACGGTCACGTGGTTTGGATTCACCTCACCGCTTCGTTGGTGCGCGACGCGGTGGGAGCGCCGGTGCATTTCGTTTCCCAAATCGAGGATGTCACGATTCGGAAAAAGCTGGAGCGCGAACTGCGGGAAAGTGAGGAACGCGTCCGGTTGGCGGCGTCAGTGGCGGGCGTGGGCATCTGGGACCTCGACCTCAAAACGAAGCGGATTGCGTGGGACGCGCAGATGTTCGCCCTTTACGGCGTTACTCCCACCGCGGATGGAAAGGTCGATTATTCCGTCTGGGCTGGCGCGCTCTGTCCGGGGGAATTGGCGAAACAGGAAACGGCGATGCGTAACGAAGTTATTCAAACTGGGTCATCGGACCAGGAATTCCGCTTCCACCGTTATTCGGATAAAGCCGTGCGGATTATTCAGGCCTCAAAGATCATCGTCAAAAACGACGCGGGGGAAGCCATCCGCATCGTAGGCGTAAACCGGGACGTCACTGAGTTGCGGCAAAACGAAGCGATCCTTCGATCGAGCGGAGAACGATTGAGCAATATCTATCGGGCGATGGCCGACGGCCTGGTGTTGCAGGACGACACGGCGCGCATTTTGGAATGCAACCCCGCGGCTGAACAAATCTTGGGCCTGAGTCGCGACCAAATCATGGGCCGGACTTCGTTGGATCCGCGCTGGCGCACGGTGCGGCGCGACGGCAGTCCGTTTCCGGGAGACGAGCATCCTGCCGTCGTGACGATCCGCACGGGCCGAACGGTCCGTAACCTTGAGATGGGAGTTTATAAGCCCGACGGCTCGATCACTTGGATCTCGATCAATACGGAACCGCTGACGGTAACGAATGGCGGCGTCCGCGAAGTGATTTGTAGTTTCTCCGACATTACTGAGCGCAAGAACCTCGAGGAATCGGTGCATCGCGAGCGGGAGCTGCTCCGCACGGTCATCGACCTTTTGCCTAGCCCGATCTATCTGAAAGATCGCGACAGTCGCTTCCTGATGGTCAATCAAGCGTTGGCCCGATGCCTGGCGAAAGACAGCCCCGCGCAGTTGGTTTCGCTGTGTGATTTTGATCTGTTTGACTCGGAGGTGGCGGCGGTTTTTCGCGCCGATGACGAAGCGGTGCTGGCCGGACTGCCCGTGCGCGCAAAGGAGGAGACGACCGTTTTTCCAAACGGCGAGAAGCGCACTTACATGACGACCAAGGTGCCGTTCCGCGATGCGCGCGGAAACATCACCGGCATTCTCGGCATCGGGGTGGATATTACCGAACGAAAACAATTGCAGGACAGCCTTGCGCTGGCCCGCGATGAGGCGCTCGAAGCGTCGCGGCTTAAGTCGGAGTTTCTTGCGAACATGAGCCACGAGATTCGCACGCCGATGAATGGCATCGTCGGCATGTCCGAGTTGTTGATGGATTCGCCCCTCGAAGACGATCAGCGCGAGATGGGGCGCGTTATCCAGAAGAGCGCCGAAAATCTGCTCGGGATCATCAATGACATTCTCGACTTCTCCAAGATCGAGGCGGGCAAGCTGAGAATTGAACCGATGGAGATGGAACTGCGCGCGGTGGTGGACGACGCGATTGTCCTTCTCCTGCCGATGGCGGAAAAGAAGCGCTTGGACTTGACGTGTG
>JAYVMJ010000674.1:0-1772 GCA_043759025.1 Verrucomicrobiota bacterium
TCATCCCACACTTTGCATCCTCCTCCCACCTCTGTGTCGGCCCTCCCTGTCCTCTGTGAAACTGGATTGTCGTTTTTTAGATGTGAAATATTCGGGCTAAGATCCAAACTGCGCGGCCCGAAGAGCAAGTCAGCAGCAGTCTGAGGAAAAGAAATACCGCAGCCGGAATTTTTTAACCACTGATGAATTTCCCAACGGGGGAATTCCAACTGGTGTCTGACGACCGACCCGTCTTCGCACAAAGCTTCGGCGCGGCGAGTGGTTAGTTGGCAATTCAGATCCTATAAAGGTAGGGCGGATTATCCCCAATCCGCCGCGTTCGCGGGTTGTCTCGGCGCATTAGAGATAATGCGCCCTACCCCCATCAACCAGTCTCCAATCAGCACCGTTGCCGCGTGCTTGCATCCCGGCATTTGTTCCCGACCTACATGCGAGGTAAACAGACTCCCCCGAACCCCAAACACTTCCGGAATCAGCCGCTAACGTTTTGATCCATGAATTCAGCGATCAGGTGAATTCTCCGGGGTTCGAATGATCAGCGAAGATCAGCGTTCCAAAATCCGGCACCTCCTTGTTCTTGTCCATGCCTGTTTTTCGTGGGCAATCTGGGTTTTTCGATCACGTCCGCTTTTGCTACCGCTACGGCGCGACAAGTAAGTCAGATCAACTGCAGCTGCTTGCGAGCTTCGGTAGCGAGTTCGTTGAAACGGGCAGCCTTCTCCATTGGACGATAGTCCGTGCCATAAGTGGGAATGATGGCTTCGATGCGCTTCTTGCCTTCCTCGCCGGCCAAGAGCTGAGGGAAACTTGTCTTAATGACTTCCATCACGATGTTCACCGAGACGGACGCACCGGGCGAGGCACCGAGCAAAGCGGACATGGATTTGTCGGCGCTGGTGAGGACTTCCGTGCCGTAGTGCACGATGCCAGCTTCACCGTCGGTCTTCTTGATCGCCTGCACGCGGATGCCGCCGTCCTTCAACGCCCAATCTTTTTCCAGCGCGGTCGGATAGAAAATCCGCAGCACTTCCAAACGGTCGGCCATGCTCTGCGTGCCTTGCTGCACGAGGTAGCGCACGAGCGGAATGTTGGTCGCGCCGATCTTGAGCAGCGTGCCGATATTATGCGGCTTCACCGAGCGGAGGAGATCCGTCCAACTGCCGGTACGGTGGAGAAAGCGCGTGGTCCACGCAGCGAAAGGGCCGAAGAGGAGCGTCTTTTTGCCGTCGAGAATGCGGGTGTCGAGGTGTGGCACGGCCATCGTCGGCGCGGCGTCGAGCGCCTGACCGTAAACCTTCGCCTGATGCCTCGCGACGATCGCGGGATCTTCGCACACGAGCCAGTGGCCGCCAATCGGGAAACCGCCGAGGCCCTTCGCTTCGGGCAAATCGGCCATCTGCAAAAGCAAAATACTGCCACCACCCGCGCCGACAAAAACAAATTTCGCATGGACCGTCCGTTCCCCGCCAGACTTCCCGTCGCGCGCGGTCACAGCCCAACCTGCGCCCGACTTGCGCAGTCCCACGACTTTGTTGCCGGCCGCAACCCCACAGCCTTCCTGTTGCGCGAGCCACGCGAGCAGCTTGCGGGAAACGACGCCGAAATTCACGTCGGTGCCCCCGTCCATCTTCGTCGCGGCAATCGGCACCGCGGGATCGCGTCCTTCCGTGAGCAACGGTGCCCATGAACCGATCTTCGCTCGGTCGGTCGAGTATTCCATCGAGGAGAAAAAATGATGCGCCGACATTCCGAGATGACGGGCGCGAAGAAAA
>JAYVMJ010000675.1:0-2721 GCA_043759025.1 Verrucomicrobiota bacterium
TCGTCACCCGCGTGAACCAGGAACGTCGGTGGCGTGTCGTTGGTCACCTGAAGCTCATTGGAATAACGGCGCGCGAGTTCGTCGGACGGATTTTTGCCAAGCAGGTTAAGCCGCGATCCACCGTGGGTAAATTCCAGCATCGTGATCACTGGATAAACCAAAACCATGAAGTCGGGTCGCGAACTGAGCCGGTCGATTGAATCGACCGCTTTTGCATCCCCCGCGTCGAAGTGCGTTCCAGCCGTCGAAGCAAGATGGCCACCAGCTGAGAAACCCATGATTCCAACCTTGGCCGGATCGATGGCCCACTCCTTGGCGTGCGCACGCGTCAGCCGGATCGCACGCTGCGCATCAAGCAGCGGGCAGAGCCATTTTTGGTGAGTAATATCACCATCGATCGGCAGCCGATAACTAAGGACAATCGCCGCGATCCCCCGGCTGTTAAGCCAGCCCGCGATATCGGTGCCTTCCCAATCGTAGGCGAGTCCACCGTAGGCCCCCCCCGGACACACCACGACGGCCTGGCCCGTGGCATTGCCGCGCGCAGGCAACCGCACTTCGACGGACGGACTTTGGACGTGACGCACCCAAACAATATTGTCCTCTTGAACTCGTTCCGCGGTCTGACCGGCAGGCTGGGCATTGGGCGGCGGACCTTCCCAAAGTGAAAGAATCAACGGATTTGAATTGGGCATGGCGGCGAAAAGAGCGGGGCTGATGACAAAAGGGATGAAGAACAGAACAAAAGCATTTTTCACGGGATAACCCATAGGGTGAATCAAGTGGTGCGCAAACCTTGTCTGATTCGATGACGCCCCATCGGAATTAAACCTGGAGTTCGCGGAGAACGCAGAACTCGTTAGGGAACCTTACTGATCTCGCTCGATTTTCCAATGTGCCGGCTTGTTCCCCCGCCCTCGTTGAGCATAGCGTTGGGCGTCTTCCCATGCGTCTTTTAACTTTGGTTCGCCTTGGCGTCGTTGCGCTGCTGCTAGTGGCCGCAGTTATTTCGCACAGTGCAACAGGTAACGATTCCACCGGGCTCCCGCCAGATGTCCGGCAGTTGATCGTGGGAATCGCCGGGGAGTGGTCGTCAACCGAAGGCACGCTCCAACGTTTCGAGCGCGATACGAGCGGCCGCTGGATCAAGGTCGGCGACGCCGTGCCAGTGCTCTTTGGCAAACGCGGACTCGCTTGGGGCCGGGGCGCGTTGTATCCAGGTATGACGGCGACCGGCGCACCGAAAAAACACGAGGCCGACGGAAGAACGCCTGCCGGAGCGTTCACGCTCGGCCTGATTTATGGGAACGACACCACTCTCCCACCCGGCGCCGACTATCCGTATCACCAAGTGACGAGCCGCGATGCGTGGCCGGACGATCCGGCCAATCCGTTCTACAACCGGCACGTCGAAATCGATCCGGCGCATCCGCCCGCGTGGTTCGCGGCGCAACGCATGCGCACCGGCGATCCAGCATACCGCTGGCGCGTGGAGATTCAGCACAATGCCGAACCGTTCATCGAGCCGGGCGCGGGCAGCGCGACCTTCTTCCACGTCCGTCGCGGACCGACGCGCCCCACCGCGGGCTGCACCACCATGGCCGAACCGACGCTCCGCGAGCTGGTCATCTGGTTGCGCGCCACGGCCAAACCGCACTACGTCCTGCTCCCACGCAACGAATATGTCCGCCTCTGGCAAAGGTGGAATTTACCTGAGCCGGCACTCACCACCCCAAAACGGGGATAGATCGGCGTGCCTGCCGTCACGTCAGGCACAACCGCCTCACACCCGCTCGCAATCTTCCGTCGCCCTCCGTTACCGGCGGCGAATCCGGTAAACTTCAAACGTCTCTCCCTCGATCCCGCGGAGCCGGGTTTGCTCAACCTCGGTCCGCACGTGGTCCGGCTGCTGCGCGAGCAACATGGATATTTCGGCGTCGGCGCGCACCGCTTCGGACAGAAGCACATCCGCACCGGTGCTGATTCCGCATAGGCGCGCGGCGACATTGACCGTCGTGCCAAAGTAATCGAGCCGGTCGTTCTGCGTGATTGCAATGCACGGACCGTGGTGCACGGCAGCTTTCAACGACAGTGGACTGGCCAGCGCCGCCGTCCCCGGCGGGCCGCTCCACGGAACGACCGATTGGGCGAGCGCGAGTTGTCGTTGCGCCACGAATAAGGCACGCAACGCCGGCGCCGGCCGGGGAAACACGGCCATGACGGCGTCGCCCATCGTTTTGACGATCGCACCGCCCTCCGCGTCGATCGCGGATTTCAGTACGTCAAAGTGAGTCAACACTTGGCTGAACGCGGGCGCGTCGCCGATATCGCGATACAACTGCGTCGAGCCCTTCAGATCGGTGAACACAATCGTCAGGCTGCTGACCGAAATGCGTCCACCCGGCCGCAGCACTTCCCGCGCAAACAGATCGCGAAATAATTGAAGCGAAGTGACCTCGCTGGCCATCGTCGCCTGGTCGCTCCACGCGATATGCTCGATCACCACGCCGCGCGTGACGTCGCTCGCGTTGACCAAGGCAAGCGTCGCACCCGGAGCCACGAAAATTTCATCCCGCACGGCTGCATCGGGGGTGATCCGAAGCGTCGCGTCGGCCGCCCCCTCCGCATCGAGACGAAGCGGCCACGGGCGCGCTATTCCGGGCGAGCGCGCCCGATAGCGGCCCGGCACCAGATCGAGCGGCACTGACCGC
This sequence comes from Verrucomicrobiota bacterium, assembly GCA_043759025.1. Classification (GTDB taxonomy): domain Bacteria; phylum Verrucomicrobiota; class Verrucomicrobiia; order Opitutales; family Opitutaceae; genus Lacunisphaera. The sequence goes on from JAYVMJ010000675.1 coordinate 2,712, forward strand.
GTTTCTCCGG
>JAYVMJ010000676.1:0-2200 GCA_043759025.1 Verrucomicrobiota bacterium
CAAGATTGGCCGACATGACGCCACTGCCGATGAGAACGACGTCGGGGTTATCGATGAAAGTAGGTTTCATGAATGAAAGAGAAGAAACTTTTTAACCGCTAATCTACGCAAATGGTAGGATGAAGGGTCTCGATTGGATGTGCGGACTTCGCCTAATCGGCGAAGTGTGTGCGATTTGTTTGTATCGGTATTCAGATTAGCGGAGATCAGCGTTCCAAATTTCCGGTTCAGGAAAAGAACGGAGTTAACCACTAATCTACGCTAATCAAAAACATCAGAAGTTCCGGTAAAATGTGCGGGCTTCCCCTGATCGGGGAAGCGTTTGCGGTTAGTCGTCTCGTAAGGAATTAGCGAGGATCAGCAGTCAAAAAGGTTGGTTCCGTGGTTTGCTGGCCTTCAGTAATTAATGAAAATAAGTGAAGATTAGTGGTCAAAATCCCGGTCCTTTCGTCGAATGGAAAACAAGCCGCGCGCTTTCCCGATCAGGGAAAGCCTGTACACTGAATCGAAGCCGCAAACCAATTCTCATTAGCGAAGATTAGCGGTTAAAAAATCAGGAACGTTTGCTGAGAACTTTGGATTCGTAGGCCGCGACATCCTCAAGCCAGGTTTCCGCAGGTCTGGTTCCAGAACGAACGCAGAGTTCATCCCAGATGGCGCCCCAAGGCATCGACTTGGCTTGCTCCATCAGGGCGAGGCGTTCGTGACCGCGACCGCCGGCGTCGGCAGCTTTCAAAAGCTTGGTCGGATCGAGCAACCCGAGGAGAATCGCCTGTCGCGTGGCACGGGCACCGATGACGTATGCGGCGATACGGTTGATGCTGGCGTCGAAGAAATCGAGCGCCACAAACACTCGATTGAACGCGCCGCCCCGGGCGATCTCGGTGAAAAGCGCGCGAACGGCGTCATCGAGAATCACGACGTGGTCGCTGTCCCAACGCACCGGCCGGCTGGTGTGCAACAGCAGGCGCGGATGGAACTGCAGGAGCGCCGAAACTTTATCCGCCACGGATTCCGTCGGGTGATAGTGACCGAGATCGAGGCACGGCACGACTTTCCGGCTTTGCGCGTACGAATAATAAAATTCATGCGAGCCGACAACATAGTCCTCGCTGCCAAGACCAAAGAGTTTACCCTCGACGGCGTCGACGCAGTGGGCGCCGCTGACGCCCTTGTCATCGAGCACGGCATCGAGCGATTCGACGAGGCGCGCGCGCGGGCTGAAGCGATCAGCGGGCTGGTCCTTCGTACCGTCAGGAATCCAGTGATTGATGACGCTGGGCGAGCCGAGCTGTTTGGAGAAATACTGCGCGATGCGGCGGCAGGCGCGGCCGTGATCAATCCAGAACTGGCGGATCTTTTTGTCGGCGCTGGAGAGCGTGAAGCCGTCGTTCGCTTTCGGATGGGCAAAATAGGTCGGGTTGAAATCGAGGCCGAGCTTGTGACCCTTCGCCCAATCCACCCAGTTGGCGAAATGCGCCGGAGTGATCGAATCGCGATCAACGGGTTTCTTGCCCGTCTCAGCGTAGAACGCGTGGAGGTTGAGACGTTGCGCACCGGGCAACAGCTTTAAAACGAGATCCAAATCGGCGCGCATCTCGTCGCCATTGCGGGCGCGGCCGGGATATCCACCGGTGGACATGATGCCACCACCGGCGAGACCCTCAATCGGCGTCTCGAGGCCGCGCACGTCGTCGGCCTGCCAGCAGTGGAGCGAGATCGGCACCGCGAGCGCTTTTTTGATGGCGGCATCGGTGTCAACTCCGCGCTCGGCGTAGGCGGCACGGGCAAGGCGGTAGGCGGCGTGAATGGATTTGGAGGAGGCGGAAGAGTTCATGAGAATTTTCTTTTAACCACGGATTACACCGATGGGCACGGATTGGGATTAAGACCGGTTTGAACCACAGAATATACGGAATACACAGAAAGGATGAAAGTGAGTTGGAGTAATTTCTAAATTCTGTGTGTTCCGCGTGTTCTGTGGGCATTCATCATCCGTGTTAATCCGTGGTCAAATTTTGGGCCGATAGATATTGGCGGCACGAGCGAGAGGGTCGGCGGCGTGAATTGATTTGGCGAAGTGAAGGACATGGGAAAAAGGGAAAGGGTAAAAAGGAGAAATTTTAACCGCTTATCTGCGCTAATGGACGGATGAAGGGTTTGGGCGAAACCTGCGGGCTTCCCCTGATCGGGGAAGCGT
>JAYVMJ010000677.1:0-4741 GCA_043759025.1 Verrucomicrobiota bacterium
CCGAACAGGATGGAAAGGTGACCGCGACCTGCACCCTCTCGATAATTCCAAATCTGACGCGGGGGCTTCGACCCTATGGAGTGATCGAAAATGTGGTGACCCACCCCGCCTACCGAAAGCGTGGCTTCGCAACGGAGCTTTTGCAATTTGCGCTCGATGACGCATGGCTGAACGGCTGTTACAAGGTGATGCTCGAGACCGGAAGCAAGGAGGAGTCGACCTTGCGTTTTTATGAAAACGCTGGGTTTACTCAGGGAGTGAAGACCGCTTTTGTTGCTTACCCCCGCGACACGGCCACTGACTGAGCGCGCTCGAACCATGCGAGACGAGCATTTCAGCATCGTGCACCGGATTACCGCAAACCCCTCAAGGCTGATTTGCCGCGCGTTCCTGCTTCTCGTTCTGGTCGTGGGTGGGTGCACGAAGGTGGCGCCTCTCGACGAGAAAGTAACCGCGACCTCCGATTTTGATTTTATGATGTGGAAGGCGGATGTGGCCGGCGATTTCACCCTTCAGGAATGGCAAGACTTCGACGACGCGCTACAGGATATTAAATTCGATATCATGGCTTCAGGCAAAGCCAGCGGCACCAATGGCGTGAGCAATGCCGCCTGCGAAAGGATCAACGGAAAAACCGTCGGCGAAGTCCTCAAAACCGGCTTCGATCTCAAACTGAAACGCCTCGGTGACGAACGGGAAAAGGTCGCGGCATTTCTGGCCATAAATAAAAGATTCAAAACGCGGGAGGGGGACGATGACTCCGCCAACCAGCTTGCGAATATTCGCGCGGAACAGGAACGGAGATTGGAAGTCCTGGATCGCCACCTTGAAGAAGCCCGCGAAGTCGTGCAGCGAAGAGGGCTTCGGTAATTTCCGGGCGAAAATATCCCGGAGAAAGCGGACCGCAGATGGAGTTCACCGACCAATGAATCTCAAAAATTGTCGTTGAGGACCAATCACAGTTGATCCGTGAAACCGGAGTTGGACACAGAGTAAATCCAGGTAAGCACGGAGCGCACAGATAAATGCCCTGAAAAATTGTCCAAATGCACTATCACCCAGTACGTGAATTCAAATGCGTTGATCAACTCACAACAAGTGTTTCTCCTCACCCTCCTTCCGAACTCTGTGAGCTCTGTGACCAGATCGAACTCTGGAATTTAAGTTGATCTGCAAATATTTCGGCCGGAAATGCCTCCGAAGTGCGGACAACCCCCATTCGGAAATCGTCCGGTCGCTCCGGCTCATGGCGTCAGCTGAATTGTGACTCTCCCAAAACGAATCTGGAAAATTCATCACTCGATGAGGGGAGCCCGGTCACCGCGAAATAACTTCGTCCGTAGTGAGCGAAGACGTCATCGGCGATAGACCATTTGCATTCCGCCCCCTTTTCCGACAACATCAATGCTCCCGTCTTCCTCGCAATCCTCGGGACGCGGCGCGAACCGCGCGATGCTTCGGAAGGCGAAAAACACCAATGCCAGTTCAACGGATCGGAAGAAAACGTTCGCAGAAGGGCGACGGCACGGAGACGGGGTCACCGGTACGGGTGAGGCGTCCGGTGGCGGCATCGACGCGGAAAACGACGGCGTTGCTGCTGTCCTGATTCGTAAGGACGATCCATTGCGCGGTGGGATCGAAGGCAAAATTGCGCGGCGTTTTTCCGCCGCTGGCCACGTGTTCGACCAGCGTCAATCGTCCGTTGGATTGATCGATCGCGAACACCGCCAGGCTGTCGTGTCCGCGATTCGAGCCGTAGAGAAATTTACCATTGGGATGGATTTCGAGCTCGGCGCAGGCACTGACGCCTTTGAAATCGGCGGGCAGCGTGGTGGCCGTTTGCAAGGGGGTGAGTGTGCCGCGAGTCGAATCCCACTCGAACGCCACAATCGTGCTGGCGATCTCGTTGATCAGATAGACCCAGCGACCGTTGGAATGAAAGCGCACGTGGCGCGGACCCGAGCCGGGTGCAATCGCGGCGAAAGCCGGATCGCTCGGCGTGAGGGCGCCGATTTTTTCGTCGAAGCGATAGATGTAGAGTCGGTCGACACCGAGATCGGGCACGAGCGCGAAGCGATTCGTGGAATCGAGGACAACTGCATGCGCATAGGCGTGGGTCTGGCGCTGGGGGTTCACACTCGATCCGCGATGCTGGTCAAACGTAGTCCAGTCGCCGATGGCGCCGTCGGGCTTGAGCGCAAAAGCGGCAATACTTCCGCCGTCGTAATTCGCCACGAGCACGTAACGACCAGTATGGTCGAGCGTGATGAAACTCGTGTCACCGCCGCCAGCGAGCACGCGATTAATCAACGTCAGGTGGCCGGAGTGTGGCTCGACCGCGTACGCGGAAAGTCCGCCAGGCGAGCCGGAATTGCACGTGTAGAGTCGGGTACCATCTGAGGAAAAGACGAAGAAGGCCGGCTCTTTCGCCGCGAGGAGAAATTCCGGTTTGGTCAGCGCGCCAGTTTTGGAATCGAAACGAGCGAGCGAAAAACCGGCACCGGGGCCGGAGCTGTGCGAACCAAAATATACCCATGAATCAGCCGCGCCGGCCGGGCAAAGCAGCGCAAGATTGAGCATAACCAAGCCCAGAAGATATCTCGTTTTCATAAAAGCGGACAAAGTTGAGCGGGGCATGATTTACCGCGATGAAGTCAGGACAACCGGCGGTAGACCGGGGGCAGTGGCTGAAACGCGGAAATCGCCGGCGGCGGTGCGTTGCACGGTCGCGAGCAGCCGGCCGCGAAAGGCATCGCGGGTGGCGACTTTGAATAGTCCGCCGTAGTCGAGATCGCCGGTGTCAAGGCCGATGAGGCGGGCAGCGCCTTCAATCTGAACAGTGACGGCAGCTTTCGCATCCGGCACAGTGAGGCCGTCGGCATCGACGACGGTGATTTCGTAAAGCGCGACATCTTCCGCCAATGGAACCGGGACTGGCGTCAGTTGGATCCGCGCGGCGGCACCGGCGGTGCGAAGTTCGTTGGTGGCCACTTTTTTGCCCCCGCGATAAGCGACGGCGGAAAGCACGCCGGGAGCGTACGGCACCGTCCATTCACTCGCATAAATATCGTGCGACACCGGATGACGGCCGAGCGATTGATTGTTGAGGAAAAGTTCCACCTCCTCGCAATTCGTGACGGCGCGAATCGTCATTGGCACACCAGCGGTCCAGTTCCAGTGCAAATACGCTGGTGCCAGACGCCAGGCGGATTCAGCTTTTTCGCCGCTGAGAACCGAGAGCTGCAACACGGGCTCATCGTGCCAGTACGCAGAGCGGCGGTAAAACTCGGGCTTTTTGCCGAGGGAAAGGTCGAGAAACCCCGAGGTGGAACCGCGGCGCGGAAAAGCCCGGGCTTCACCGAGATAATCGATGCCGGTCCAGATGAACTCCCCGATCACATAATCGTGGTCGCGCACGCCGAGCCAGTTGTGAACTTGATTGCTGGTTTCGGTACCCAACATCAGCCGATGAGGGAAACGCTCGCGCTCGGGTGCGTAGGTGAGATCCTTATAGATGCGATCGATGTAGTTGTAACCCATGAGATCGAGCTGATCCATGAAACCGTTGCGGGATGAAACGAAGGACTGGTCGCAGGCCGACGTGGCGAGCCGAGTGGGATCTTCCTCATGGCAGATGGCGACGAGTTTTTTGGCGAGCTTCCAACCTTCGTCGTCGAACTGGTTGGGGATTTCGTTGCCGATGCTGTAGAAGACGACGCTGGGGTGATTGCGATCGCGCCGGAGCATGGCGCGCAAATCAGTCTCATGCCACTGGTCAAAATAAAGGTGGTAGCCGAACTTCGCTTTGCCGCGGGAATTTTCCGTGATGTTGTGCGTCCAGTCGCGGTTCCACTCGTCGAAGGCTTCATCGAAAACATAGAAGCCCAACCGGTCACAGAGATCGTAGAATTCCGGCGCGAACGGATGGTGGCTCGGGCGAATCGCATTACAGCCCATTTCCTTCAGCCGGGCGAGACGAGCGGCCCAAACACCAATCGGAACCGCGTTGCCAAAGGAACCGGCTTCCTGATGAACGCACACGCCTTTCAGCTTGGTCGGTTGACCGTTGACCAGCAGACCGCGGTCGGGATCGAAGGTAAGGGTTCGGATGCCGAACGTCGTGGTGGTTTCGTCGAGCGAATGGCCATCGAGCGAAAGCGTGCAACGAAGTTGATAGAGCACCGGCGTGTGCTCCGACCAGAGACGCGGATTCGGCACGGAAACAAACTGGGTGGCGCGTTGGCCGGCGAGCTGACTGGTGAGGGAGATCTTCGACTCGGTGCTTGCGACCTCGATGCCATCGGGATCGATGACAGTGGTGCGCAGAACGAGATCGCGTTTCACCGGCTTTACCTTCCAGGCATCCTTGAGCCAGGCCTGACGCTCCTCCTCCGTGAAGAAATGGGCGTCAATAATTGCGTCGTTTTCGACCAGCGCCTGGCTGGAATTAATCTGCGGGGTCGAAACGCGCAAGCCGCCGTCGAGGTGAAAATGAGTATAACTGGTCGCGATCAACCGGACGTGGCGGTAAATGCCCGCGCCGGTGTACCAACGCGTTGAAGGCTCCGCGGAATCGTCGACGCGGACGGCGAGGACGTTGGGCGTGCCGTCAGTTTTAAGGTATTCAGTCAGATCATAACGGAACCCGATGAACCCATAGGGCCGGCGGCCGAGAAACTGGCCGTTAATCCAAACGTCACTGTTCATATAAACGCCATCGAACTCGACGACGACTTTCTTG
>JAYVMJ010000678.1:0-9306 GCA_043759025.1 Verrucomicrobiota bacterium
GCCGCATGCCAAAAGTGAAGTCGAGCTGCGTGAGTCCGTCCGGCCTTGAGTACACCAGACGGGAAGGAGCATCCGCATTCCATTCGTCCGTGCCGAGCCGCAATCCCACCGGTTGGCCATCGAGCGTTTCGGATTCCACTGGCAATATCTTTTTTCCCGCGAAACCGAGAGGCGGGCCCGCGAATTTTTCCGCGCCGGGTTTTCGCGCTTCAATGGTCAGCGTTGCGACCTTGCCCGCCTTGTCGTGGGTGCTCCGCGCCACTGCCTGAAGCGTGTGCTGGCCCAGCGGAAGATCCGACCCGAGTACGAAGAACTGGCATTGCAGCGGCGCGCCGCCGAGGTTTTCCACCCGCCGATACGCTTGTCCGTCAAGATACAGGTCGATCGCCGTGGTGCCGACGGGAGCATCGACCGAAACCAACAGCGTCTCGGGCGCGCTCTTTTCGGGCGACCCCAACTGTACGCGTGAGTCGACTGGCAACTGCTTGAGAGCGGCCGGCGCCGGCGCGGCTTCCGCCCGTTGATAAATATGATACCCGCGCGCCTTGGCGTAATCGACCGCGACCTCGACGTAATCCTTTTGGATGATTTCCCATAACCGCGTTTGCTTCCGCAACGGATATTTTAGGAAACCGCGGTTGCCGTGCGTATCGACAATAATGGCGGGCGGGCGACGGGTAAAATCCTTCCAAAACGCATCCCACGCTCCGGGTACGATCGCGTAATCGGTATTTTTTAACGCGTCGAGATTGGTCCACGGAATGAGGCCGGTGAGAAAAACCGCATAAATAAACCGCGTGTTCGGCAGGCGCTGCGAAAAGACGTGCAGCTCCGGTTCATAACCCCAGACAAACATCCGGTCAGTCGGTCGGGTGCGGGCCTTGATGACGAGGCCGATGTCCTTGCTGATGCCATCGCTCAAGTCGAACGACGACGCGCGCCGCACCGAGGTCCAGGCCAAGCTGAGCAATCCAACCGCAAAAATCCCGCGCACCGCGACCTTTCGCCACTGGGGTGCCGTTGCCGCCGTGGCCCCGAATTTCTCCCACAGGCGCGCCGTGACCCAACCGCAGGCGAGGCTCAACCCCGGCATGACTTGAATGGAATAGTGAGCGAAATCGCGACCACTGAGGATCGTGGAAATCAACCCGCTCGCGAGCCAGCCGAGGATCAGCCAGGGAAGGACGGAAAATCTTTTCGTCCGCGGTAACAATTCCGGGAGCGTCCGGCACAGGAGCCACGGCACCGCCATGATCGCCAGTCCCAGCGCGAAGGGCGTGTTTTCGCGCGTGAGGAGGAATGGCGTGCGCACGCCAAGCAATCGTTCGCGGAAAGGCACCTCGGGCACGTATAGCTGGGTGTTGTAGTACCACGAGTATTGCAGGAAATCCTTCCACGCGTGATTCGCCGCGAAATAGCCATAAGTCCCGGCCAGCACCACGGCAAAACCGACCGCCAGCATCGCGGCCAATTTCACGGAATCACGCCGTTTTTCCGGCGTGGTCCACGCGGTGAGTCCGCACAACACCAGGCACACGCCCCAATCCAACAACCCCGGCTGTTTCGCCAGCGCCGCGAGTGCGAACGTCGCCCCGGCTCCCAGCGCGAGTAAACCGGACCCGCGTTTCAACGCGGCGACAAACGTCCACATGCCCAGCGCCGAGAAAAAAATCAAGAACCACCCGGTGTGCGCCGCCATCGCGTCGACCGGCCCCATCATCACAAAACTGATGAACGTAAAATAAACGGCCGCCATCACTCCCGCTTTTTCGTCCTTCGCCTGGCGCGCGAGTTGCCACAGCCAGATCGCCGTCAACCCGAGCATGATCGCGAGCACGATGTGCGCACCGCGAATGTTCCAGTCGCCGATCACGGAAAAGATCAACGCCTTCGCGTACGGCACCAGTGGAGTGCGGTTGTCCGCTGCATTGCGATACATCACACCACCGTGGCGGACGACTTCTCCCATCGTAAACGTTGAGCCTTCGTCCAGATTCCACACCAGTTTCCCCAACCCCGGCCACCGCAACCCGCACGTCACGGCAATCAATGCCAAGGCGAAGAGGAAGGGGCGGATTTTTTTAAGCACAGCGGGGATGGGAGAGGGTTTGAAAAATCAATTTGGATCCGGCTGGCAAGCGCGGACGCAAAAGTTCGGCTGGTCATTCCTGCGCCAACACCGATTCCCGCGCCAGCTCGACGTGGAAGGGAAGCACCTTGTCATAATCATAATACCGCAACGCTTTCGAGTACGCCGTCGGGGTCAGCGATTTCCCGCTGCGTTCCTTCGCCAGGCACGTCCACATCATTTTCGAGAGCGCGACGTGATCCCCGGGTGGAACCAGGTAACCTTCCTGCCGCTGTCCGACCATTTCGACGATGCCGTGCACATCCGTTGTGACCATCGGCGTGCGAAAAGCCATCGCTTCCATCACCACGCGGGGAAAAGATTCTTCATAACTCGTGCAGACAAACAGGTCCGCCGCGACGAAGAAATCGAACACTTCGCGCGTCTCCGGCACCAGCGTGACATTCGGCAAGCCCAGGCGCTTCAGGTCACGCAAAAGCAAATCCAGATAAATCCCCGGTCGCGCGCCGACCATCACGAAACGGAATTTGCCGCGATGGCCGCGGTTGTGGTTAAAGTGATCGATCGCCCGGATGAAAATGTGCTGACCCTTGCGCTCGCAGATCGTCCCGATGTTCGCGATGACCACCTCGTCCTCCGCAAAACCATGTTTCTTTCGCATCTCCGCCCGCGTGTGCCGCTGGCGAAAGCCATCGATCGCGTCGAGATGAATCCAGCTTGGTACGATCCGGAAATTCCCGTGGAGATTGCTATCCTCGAAATAAGCCCGGGTCGCCGCGCACAAAAACAGCGTGTGCGTCGCGCGTCCGAGCGCCTCATGCACGAGATGATGCAGTTTTAACTCCAACTTCACCTCGAAAAACCGGAAGACCGTCGTGCTTTCGTGGATGTAGAACAGCGACGGCTTGCCCGCGCGCCGCGCCATGAGCACGCCCCAAAAACTGACGAGCGTGTTGCAAACCACCAAGTCGATCCGGTCCCACTCGAGCCGATGCGACAGATCCAACAGCCGTTGGTGAAACGTCTCCTCGTCGGGCGACGCGCAAAGCAACGCGGAATCGACGACAGTGATGTGCGCGCCGAGCGCTTCAAACGCGGGGCGCAGCGGCCCATCCAGCGATGTCAGGATTTCCAACTCGAATCCCGCTTCGCGCGCCATGTAGGTCGCGTACTCGAGAAGAAACAGCGGCGCGCCTTCCAAGTTCAGATTGTGCGTCAACAGCAGTAGTCGCAGTTTACCCGTGCGATTGGTCTGCCGAGGCACGTTTTCATGACACCGAATGCGTCCGTCCTTGAGCTCCAGATTCCGGCTGAAATACGGATCGCGGTACGCGGGATAGCGGCGCACGAAAGCGATGTGTTCCGCCTCGTCGAACGTGACCCCTCGGGTCGCGCTGCCCCAGTGCATCAGTTTCGCCTGCGGCGTATAAATCACGCGGTGACCCGCCGCGCGCACGCGCAAACAATAATCCACGTCATTATAGGAAACACCGAAATCATTCTCATCGAACCCGCCGAGCTTCCGATAAATTTCCGTCCGCGTCATCAGGCACGCGCCGGTGACCGCTGACACCTCCCGTGCGACGGAATGCCATTCGACTTCCGGTACGTCGCGTTCGTCCACCTTGGCAAACGCCGTGTCGGCGAGCCCGCCATGCGGTCCGATGAGGATGCCGGTGTGGTTGAGCGTTTTTTCCGGGTAAACTAACTTCGCGCCCACGATCCCGACGTCCGGTTGCGTAAACCAGCCGGTCATTTCCTCCAGCCAACCGCGCTCCAGCGCATTCACGTCATTGTTGAGGTGCAACACCAGCGGCGTGTCCACGTGCGGCAGCGCGAGATTCACGAGATGCGAATAATTAAACGGCGCGCTGCGATCCGCCGGTCGCACCACGGCGCACAGGAGATCGTTGCGCTTTTGAATCGCGTCAAGATAACGCACGGCGTCCGCGTCGCGCGAATGATCGTCGACAATCACGAGCTTAACGTAACGCCAATCCACCGTTTCATCGAGTAACTCGACGCATTCCTGCAGGAGATAAAGTTTGTCGCGCGTCGGGATCACGATTGTCACCTGCAACCGCGTGAGAATCGCGGCGTCCCAGCGCAGTTGATGAAAGCGCAGACGCCGGTGATGCGCGATCTCGGGCAGGAAAGGAGCGGCCTTCCAACCGCGCCGGTCCACCGCGTCGGCCAGCGCACGTCGCGTCTGTTCCACCGATGGATCCGCGGGATCGATTTCGGTCGGCAACGCCCGCGCATGGAAACAAATCAGCGGCAGGTGCAGCACTTGGTTGGCCGGTAATCGGTCCGCCACTCGAAGCAACACGTCGAACCACGGCACCGCGCTAAAACCATCGCGGAACGAACCCACTTCGAGAAACCGCTCGCGGCGAATGACGCTCAGCAATCCCGGGAATAATCCGGAATCCGCCAGCGCGGGACTCCACGTCGGTTTGAATTTTGGTTCAGAGCGCACGCACGCATCGTTCATCCGGTCTTCGTTGGTGTAGACGAGTTCCAAGTCAGGTTGGGTGACGATGCTGTCCGCAATTTCCACCAGCGCGTCCGGCGACAACCGCGAATTGCCCGGGATTAACGTCAGGTGCGTGCCAGCCGCGTCATGTGCCGCCGCGTTGAGCGCACGGCTGAAATCCGCCGGATCGCCTGCCGCGCCACCCTTGAATCGCGCATCGCTCACCGGTGCGGCCGCGCCGCCCACGAGCCACGCCTGCCAATGCGGATAAATCTGCGCGACGAGCGTGTCCGCCAAGTCACGCAACTGGTCCGCCGTGCAACCGCGCACATCGATCAGCAGGACAAAACGCGGCCCGGTCGCGTCGATTTTCCGCGCGACGATCTCGAGTAGTTTTTTCCGCTGCGGGGTGAACGCGTTCGCGATGACCCAACTGCGATAAGGATCGACGGACGCGGCAGCCGGTTTCACGAGCACGGCCGGCGCGAATCGCTGGTACAACCGATACGCCTGACGACACCCACGCCAGTAGTCGCCGAGGTCGCCGACGCCGACATTCTCCGCTTGGCAACCGGCCCAAAACGTCCGCGCCACATCCAGGAAAACCGCCCGGCTGAATTCCGGCAGCGGTCGCTCCATTTGAATGCAGCCTCGCTGATAAAACCGCTGCACAAAAACCAGGTGACGCGCGCCATCTTCCAACTCGGCAAAAATCTTCAGGCACACTGGATCGCCCGCGCCCTCGTCGATATCGACCATCCCAAAAAACTGCGAACGGGCGGCATAAGGATGATTGGGAAACAGTTCCCCGGCCTCGACGCGCTCGCGATTGCCGTAGTCCATTTCATTATCCGCAAGTGGATGCGTCGTGGCGATCAGCCGGACGATTCGCTGTTCCTGGTGAATGATCCACCCCTCGACTTTGAGCTTGCCGAATTGCGAACCGCCCGTGAGCAGCGGATTTTCCAATGAGCCGAAAAAAGGGGGGTTGGGCAACGTGTCGAGTGGCACCGCGGCCGACTCGAGCGCGAGCGTCCGCGCGAGGGGCCGCAAGTCGCCCATCGGATCAGCCCGGCGCGCTTGCAGGAGTTTGCGCAGTTGGTCGGAGATTACTCCCGGGTTGATCGTCGCGCCGGGTTTTGGACCACGCTTTACTTTGATGCCGGTCCGCCAGATTTCGACCCAGCGACCGCCGGCATCGAGTAATTCCAAACGCAGCGATTTCGCGCCCCGCGGCGGCAGCACGCGCAGGGAAAAGCCTGCGTGCGGCAGACCGAAATAGCCGCGGTACTGCCGCTCGATGGCTTCGCGCGGCAGGCCGAAAATTCCCATATGTGGCACGCCGTCGATGATCGCGCGGACATCTGAAAACACGGCACCGACCTTCGAGACGAACCAGCCACTGATCCAAACCGGTTCGCCGGTGAAAATCCACGACCGGGGTTCTTCAATATCGAAAATGTAAGCGGCGTTTTCGTTCACGTTTAAGGAACGGGCAATAAGGCAAAGGCCGGTCGCGGGAGCAAGCCAGACGACGCCTCCGCCCCAAACGCGGCCTCCATGAGTGCCCGCCAGCGCGGCAGTTGCCGGGCCGCGGAGAATTGATCGTGAACAATGCGCGCCGCCGCCGCTGCCCGGCGTTCGCTTGCGACGGGATTGCCGAGCAGATCGGTGAGGGCGTTGGCCAGCGCGAGTGGATTCCCAAATGGAACGAACGTCTCCTCATTGGCGCCGAAGGTCGCCGACAACCATGGCGAAGGCGTGCTCACCACCGGCACTCCCGCCGCCATCCCCGAAAGCAGCGCCCGGTGCGGATGCCCGTTGAACGCCGGACAAATCAACGCACCTGCGGGCAACGGCTTTTCACCGATCATCGCCTGAACCCACCGCGTCCCCGTTGTCGTTTGCCCGTCCATCTCCTGGAGCCACGGCGACCCCGCCGTGGTCCGTCCGCCGACCGCAGCGGGGTCGCTGAGGCTCCAGAGGTGAGACGACTCGGGATTTAACTCCTGGCTCGCTTGAAATAAAACCTCCTCCGTCGTCCCGCGGCCATCGGCTACGTGGATCGGTCGCGTCAGCGAGCGTTCGGACAACCGGCTGACCGCATGCAACAGCACGCCCGCGCCATCCGCGGCCAGCCCGCGAATTGGCGCGATGAATTCCGCCGCGCTGTCCGCGCGAAAGAGCGCCGTTGTCGCGGCCCACGCCAGCGATTCGCTGGGATCGTCGAAAACTGGCAGACCATTTTTCGCCGCGAGCTGGTTCGCCCACGTGCTGCGGGGATCGAACAGCGCGACACCATCCAAATGCTTCCACCAGATTTCCCGGCCAATCCGGTCAAGCGCAATGTTGGCTTCGTCCGGGCGAGTTGCCGCCGCAAAAAACCCGGATGGATCGACCATTTGCACCGGACAGCCCGCCGCCTCGAACACCGCATGCAACGGTCCGTCTTCAGACGCGACGATCCGCACCGCCCAGTGCGTCGTTGCGATCAGATGACGAATCACGTCGAGCGCGCGCAGCGTCGCGTCGTCGGGTTGGAGCGAGCGCACGACCAGCAGCAAGCGCCGCGGACGACCGGACGGTAGTGCGGGCAACGACTTCCCTTCGGCGCGTGGAGCTGCGATGGTCGCCGTTACCGGTTTCACAGCGATTTCGTCAGCCAAACTTATCCGCCGCGCAAAGCAGAGATGGACCGAACCATCGTCGAGCTCCGCGTAAACGCGCAGGCAAGCCGGACTAAAAAGGGTGGGCGACGCATCGACGGCCCCGCGGAACCGCGCATGGCGCGCGGCCGGGAGTCGCGGCACTTTTCCCGCGAGCGATTCATCGGTTAGCCCGGACTCAAGCGCGTTAAACACCCGTCCATCGAAACTCGCGAACACCCGTCGCACCGTTTGCGAATCATGGAGCAACCAGCCGAATAAGGCGATGCGTCCGTCGCGAACCGCTGCCGGCGTTTCCGTTTCGTCGAGGTGTCCGTGAAACGGCACGTGCGGCCCGCGACGCGTCGAATTTCCCCCGGCGCGCGTCACGATTTCCCCGTCCTCGCGTGCACTCGTCGCGCCGTCGGCCGCGACCGTTGTTGTCAGGGTTTGCAGCCGGTGCCAGTTGCCGGACTCATCCATCGCTTCCACCGCCAATTTCGTCGGGCCATCCGGGAGCGCCACGACGATGATATATTCCGCGGGTAACCACGGCCGCTCCAACTTGAAGTGGCGCGCGAGATCGGTGCGCGGCAACCCGAGCACCCCGAGATGAACGCCGGTGCTGCCCGTCGCCCGGACATCGACAAAATTAAACCCCGGCTTGCCCAACAACCAGCCGCGCAACCAGACGACCGGCCCGGCGACGCGTGCTTCAGACGCCGGCCATTCCAATTGGTGAAAGAAAAGCGGCGTCTCGTGCATGCTCAACGTTTCCCATTTGCCGCAGCCCGCGCCACCGCGAGATGCAGTGGCAGCGAATTCGCCTCGTGAAACCGACGCAGGATGGACGCCCGGGCCTTGTCGGCGCGTCCGGTGTCGTGCGCAAAATGCGCGGCCAGCGCCTGCTTGATCGCGTCGCCGAGTTGGTAGCGATCGCCCGGCGGAATCACCCACGCTTCGTCGGCCGCCAGCATTTCCGCGATGCCATTCACATTGGTCGTGATGATCGGCAGGCGAAACGCGGCCGATTCCAACAGCACGCGGGGAAACGATTCCTCAAAACTCGTGCACGCAAAAATATCCGCGAGCCGGTAGAAATCATAAATCTCGCCGGACTCCGGCACGAAGAAAGTCTGGTCCAGCCCGTGCAACGTCATCTCCTGCTTGAGTGAATCGAGGTACACGCCGGCGCGCGCCCCCACCATGACGAAATGAATCTTCCGCCCGGGATAGGTGAAATGAAGTTCTTCCTTCAACAACTCCGAGGCACGGATGAAAATGTGCTGGCCCTTGCGTTCGCAGACGGAGCCGATGTTGACGATCAGCACCGCGTCGGGATCGAGCCCGTGCTTGCGGCGCAACGCCATTTTGTCGTGGCTCGCCGCAAACGCATCGACCCGCGCCACGTCCACCCAGCTGGGCAGCAGCACGAAATTGTCGCCGTCATTCAGGTAATCGAACACCAGCCGCGACGAATCGGCGGTGAACACCACGCGTTGCGCGAGACGAAACGCCTGTTCGACCACCGGGAAAAGTGCCGCCGCCAGAATCGGCTCGAAGAAACGCCGCACCGGCGAACTCTCGTGCACATACAATACCGCCGGTTTGCCCGCCGCTTGGGCGAGATGCACCGCCCAGAATGACACCATGGTATTGGCGATGATCAGGTCGAAGTCATCCGCATCATTTTTCGCCGCCGCCGCCTTTAACTCGCTCTGAAATTGCCGTTCCGATTGCGCGCGAAACGCCGCTGACAAATCGAGCACGGTAACGGACATGCCGGCCTCCACGAAAACCTTGCGCATCGGTCCATCCTGCGGCGCGAGCACGCGAACGCTGACCAGCGGTTGCGTGGCGAGATAGCGCGCCAGCTCGAAGATGAACCACGGTGCGCCCTCGAAATTTAAATTGTGCGTCGCGATGACGATCCGCATCGGCGGCGGCGGCGTGGTGTCGCTGACCGTGACCGCTTTCGCCGGTTTGCCGCTGCGCGGACGGGCCGGGGCCTCGGCCTGATAAGCGGCCCACGTGGTCCGCGCCGCATCGAGCAATTCGCGACTCGATCCAAATGGAACGCCATAGCGACCCGCGGC
>JAYVMJ010000679.1:0-3074 GCA_043759025.1 Verrucomicrobiota bacterium
GCGGCGGGTTTCTCCCCAGCAGGAGAGCTTCCACTTGCAGCCGACCTCCCGGCCATAATGCTCTTGTAAATATCGGCCCTCGGAACATCGGGCGCCAAATGACGCGCGCCGCTCCCGATGAAGAGCGATGTCTTGCCCGATCCATCCTGAGCCGTTGCGCGCAACTCCCACGCGCCTTCGCTCGGAACGGTCACGAGCAAATCGTACGTTTCCGCAACGGGATAGAGGAAGCGGTCGATATCCACCGGCTGCACGTCGTTACCGTCTGCCGCGACGATGCGCATCGGCCCGCCTGCGTAGGTGAGGTAAAAATACGTCGCGGCGGCGGCGTTGACGAGGCGGAGTCGGACCACCTCACCGGGCTTGGCAGCGAGGATATGTTCCGGCTGACCGTTGAAAAGAAAGCGATCAAAGGCCACGTCGGACAAATCCATCGGCGGCATCCGCCTGAGCTCGCGCTTGAACATCGCGCCGAGTGCACCGTGCCGCCACGCACCTACGATGCTCTGCACCGATCCTTTTTTGAGCTGGTAGTAATCGCTACCCCTTCGGAGGGTGCGAAGGACTTCCTCCGGGCCCTCGTCTGTCCAGTCGGAAAGCATGGCCACATAATCGCGGTCGGCGTGAATCTGCGGCTCACGCGGCAAAACCACGATGGCCCCGAACATCCCGCGTTGTTCCTGCAAGACCGTATGCGAGTGAAACCAATAGGTTCCGTGCTGCTTGAGCGTAAACTCGAAGGTCTGCGTCTCGCCCGGCATGATCGGTGGGCGGTTGACGTGCGGCACGCCGTCCTGGTCATTCGGCACAAGCAGTCCGTGCCAGTGAACGGAAGTTTCCTCATTGAGAGCGTTGTGGACGCGAATGCGCGCGGTATCACCTTCCGTGAATTGTAGCGTTGGCCCGGGTATGGTGCCATTGAACGCAATAGCCTGCGCCGGCTGTCCCGAGAAATTCACTGTCAGGTATCCAACGGTGAGATCGTATTCAACAATCCTTGACCGGACAACCGTGACGGCTACCGACAAGAACAGCAGACAAAGGCAAAGGGAGCGGCGCATAAATTTCGTCCCCGATTATGCCAGAGCCGGTCACGGGGTTGCTCCGCACCTTTGCGAAAATAGTGTGCACAATGCCGGTATTCCGGCGAACGATCCAGTCACCCAGTGGGTATCATTCACCGAGCCGGCATTCGTTCTTAACGGCGGTTTAGGCATTCAACTTTCGCCATGCATGCCTTAACCGGCACCCCTGTGCCGTGGTACCGACGTGTGCTGGATCACGCCCAAAGCACTCGCGGTCAGACGACGCAAAATTTCGTCAAGTTCCCCTGGTGATAAAGCCGTCGGCGCGTCGATCCACCAAAAGAGAACCTCCGCAAACGCCCCGGCAAGATAGCGGCTGGTGGTCTCAAGCATCGCGGGCGATTGATCCGAGACGATCTGCCGCACTTCCGCGAGCGCGAGCGTAACGAGATTCTGTCTAAACCGCCGTTCGATCGCCACCCCGCCACTCTTTCTTCCTACGCCAGGCCAGCTTCCCCGCTGAGGATGCGCGTGTTCAATAAACGAGCGCGCGAAATCCAGAAGGGGTTGGCGACCGCTGCTCCGAGCCGCGAAATCTTTGAGCCATTGGCCGTGCAATTCTTCGAGATCGCCGTAATGCGTGTAGAACGTGGAACGGCCAACGCCAGCCCGCTTCACGACATCACGAATCGCGACCGCTTCGTATCCGCGCTCGTGGACCAGCGAAATGAACGCATCGCGTAAACGCTGATCCGTTCGTTGAACTCTTTGATCCTTGGGGTTTGGCGATTTGGCGCTCATCGCGGTGGCGGTTGCTGGAAAGATTGGTGTCTGCGTCCAGCATCACGGCAGGTTGCTTGCTGTTGATCCGAGCGCGTCGTCAGCTCGTGAGCATGAAGATAACACCCGGAGTCCGCAAGATCGCGCTCACTGCGCATGTGACCTGCTCGGTCGGCTGGCTTGGCGCGGTTGCGAGCTTTTTGATTCTCAGCGTCGCCGGCTTGACGAGCCGGGATGCGGAAGTCGTGCGCGGAGCGTATCTCGCGATGAATGTGATCGGCCAATACATCATAGTCCCTTTGAGTTTTGCGGCGTTGTTGACCGGACTCGTGCAGTCACTCGGGACCGACTGGGGGTTGTTTCGTTACTATTGGGTCGTCGTAAAACTCGTGCTGACCCTTGGCGCCACGTTCCTGCTATTGCTACACCAGTTTACCGCCGTGGCGGGAGCCGCCCGGCGCGTGTCGGCAGCGCCAGCCGGAACGTTCCCGGAAATCGGCGGGCTCGGCGCTCAACTTGTGTTCGATGCGGGGCTCGCCGTGCTCGTGCTCATCGGGATCACGGCCCTGTCTGTTTTCAAACCGTGGGGCCGAACGCCATACGGCCAGCGCCAGCTACAAGAGGAACGCGGATCACGGCCAGCAGGAGCACCGCCGGCCCCGTTGCGCAACCCCGACAACCGTGAGATCGGCGGGGGGCTGCCACGCGGGCTGAAGTTCCTGCTCGCCGCCGTGGGTTTGTTCGTCGCGGTGATTATCATCCTGCATCTCTCAGGCCGGGGGTTTATGGGCCACGGCCATTGAGCTGCCGCCAACGAAGGCCGCCCCGCTCCCGTTCGAAATTACTTTTCTCTGGAGCCGGTGTCAGGTTTGTAACGGGAGCCGGCGACTTGTCCCCTTGGGTCCAACCCACGACGAAGTCGTGCCATCGCCGTAGTTCTGTTGCACCCGCCAGATGATCGCCGCACCCGCATTCGGATTCTGCGCGGCAAACGAAAGTTCCACGGCCTCGCCGGGTTTTATCTCGATACTCCATGTGATCGCACGCCGCCCGTTTCCAGACTCTTTCTCCTCAAATGAGATTCCGGACACACCCTTGATCACGCCGACCGAAAGGATGGTGACGCCCTCCGGCACCTTCAGGTTGGTCGATTTTGTCGTGAGCCCGCGCTCACTCGGCGCGCGTAGCGTATAACTTTCGATTCCCCCCAGCGAGGATTCAGCCGGACGGACCCGGACGTGAGCGAAAGCGGTGGCTGCGGAGAATACC
>JAYVMJ010000680.1:0-3287 GCA_043759025.1 Verrucomicrobiota bacterium
GTTGGGCCAAAGCCGCCCGCGCGCAAGGCCTGCGTTTCGGCGTGAGCGTGCATGCGGCCCATGCCTGGACCTGGTACGAACCATCGCAAGGCGCCGACGCCAGCGGTGAATTTGCCGGCGTGCCCTACGACGGTAAACAAACCAAGGCCGACGGGAAGGGCAAGTGGTGGGACGGTCTCGATCCGCAGGATCTCTACGCGCAAAACCATCCGCGCAGCGCCCGCTCGGAAGATCCCAACGCGATTTCCAGCCAATGGGACTGGGGCAACGGCGCCAGCATTCCCGATCAGGCGTATTGCGATAAATTCTACAACCGCACCGTCGACCTCATTAACCGTTACCATCCCGACCTGATCTATTTCGACGACACCGCTCTTCCCCTCTGGCCCATCAGCGACGCCGGACTGAAGATCGCCGCGCACTTCTATAACCGGAACATGCTCGAGCACGGCGGAAAATTGGAAGGCGTTCTCTTCGGCAAAATCCTCAACGAAGAGCAGCGCAAGGCGATGGTGTGGGACATCGAGCGCGGGCAAAGTAATCAGATCGAACCGCTGCCTTGGCAAACCGACACCTGCATCGGCCAGTGGCATTATCAACGTTCGCTCTTCACTGACCACGGCTACAAAAGCGCAAAGACCGTCATCCAGACGCTCGTCGATGTCGTCAGCAAAAACGGCAATCTCCTGCTCAACATTCCGGTGCGCGGCGACGGCTCGATCGACGACGATGAATTAAAAGTCGTGCAAGGCATCGCGGCTTGGATGGATATTAACCGCGACTGCATTTTTGGGACGCGTCCATGGAAAGTATGCGGCGAAGGTCCGTCATTGGAAAACGCCGCGCCGTTGACCGCCCAAGGCTTCAACGAAGGCAAAGGCAAGCCGCTCACGGCGTCCGACGTTCGCTATACGATCAAGGACAACATCCTTTATGCGATCGCGCTCGGCCAAGTGAGCCAGCCGCTCCTCCTGAAGTCACTCGGCACCAGCGCGGCGTTGCTCGACGACTCCGTGGGAGGAATTCAACTGATGGGCAGCGACGAAAAAGTTCGCTGGTCCCAGTCGATGCAAGGCCTGACCATTTATCCGCCCGATAATCCCACCGGCGACATCGCCACGGTTTTTGCCATCGCCCTCAAGTAAAACTTCATAGCTAAATTCATTTCAATCCCGTGCATCGACTCAAAGGCCTTCTCTTCTGTCTCGCGCTTCCCTTCACCCTTTCCGCCGCCGACCGCTGGGATGAGCCTCACGCTGCGAATCCCATCGTCCCGGGATATTTCGCCGACCCGTCGCTCGTGCAGTACGGAGGTCACTATTACATCTACGCGACGATCGATCCGTGGGGTGGCAAAACCCTGGGCTGCTGGGAGTCGTCGGATTTCAAACAGTGGATCTACCGCGAATTGAACTGGCCCACAAAGGCCGCTTGCACGAGCCCGACCTCGGGTGGGTCCATGGTATGGGCTCCGTCGGTGGTGCGGGCTGCCGGTGGGAAATTCTATATGTACGTCTCCGTCGGCAGCGAAGTGTGGGTTGGCAGTGCTGATCAACCGCTTGGGCCGTGGCGCGACGCGCACGGGGGAAAACCGCTGATTCCGGGCAACTACAAACCGGGCTATCACATGATCGACGCCGAGGCGTTCGTAGACGACGACGGCACCGCTTACTTGTATTGGGGCTCGGGCTGGGATTGGAAAAACGGTCATTGCTTCGCGGTTAAACTAAAACCCGATATGACCTCCTTCGACGGTGAACCCGCCGATGTTACCCCGGGAAATTATTTCGAGGCGCCGTTTATGTTCAAGCACGACGGCCGCTATTACCTCAGTTACTCGCAAGGCATCACCACCCGCGACACCTATCAAGTTCACTACGCGATCGGAGCATCCCCGCTGGGGACGTTCACCGAAGCGAAAAACAGCCCGATGCTCGTGACCGACAAGGCGCGCAACATTGTCAGCCCCGGGCACCATGCGATGTTCACTCGCGACGGCCACACCTATATTCTCTACCATCGCCACAGCGTGCCTTATGTCCGTGAACAGGCTGATCGGCAGGTCTGCATCGACGAACTGCATTTCACCACCGACGGACTGATCGCAAAAATCACCCCCACCCACCTCGGCCCGGCGTTAGTGCAAGGCCGGGAAAAAGCCGGCAATCTCGCCGCCAATGCGACCGCTTCGGCGTCCTCAGAAATGGATTCCCTGCATGGCGCAGCCCGCGTGCTCGATGACAACTACGCCACCCGCTGGACCGCCGCTTCAGCGTCGACCCCCAATTGGCTGCAACTCGATTTAGGCAGCGTCAAAAAAACCACGCGCTCGGAGTTGAGATTCGAGTACGCTTGGAAGAAGTACAAATTCGCTCTGGAGGGTTCCATTGACGGAAAAAAGTGGACCACACTGGCCGACTATCGTGCAACTGGCGTCAGCGGTTCGCCGCAGCTCATTTCCGCTCCCACGGAGTGCCGTTACCTCCGGCTGGCGTTCCCGCCCGCGCCCACGGACGAAACCATCGCGGTGATTGAGTGGAGCGTTTACTGAAATCGATCAACGTCCAAGTCAGCCCAACTTCAGCCGCAACCCGTCGAACGCGAGCTGCACGCCGGCCGGGAGTTTTTTTTCCCAGACCGCGTGCTCCACATTGTGGGTGAGGTGCGTGAGGTAAGTGCTCGGCGCGGCGATCTCAGCCGCGACCGCGCAAGCCTCCTCGATATTCATGTGCGTGGGATGAGGGTCGATCCGCAATCCATCGAGACAGACGGCATCAGCGCCCTTGGCCAACGCCATTGCTTCGCGCGGCACCCGTTTGCAATCCGAGTAATAGACAAATTTTTTGCCCGTGGATTTCTCCTCAAAAACCAGCCCAATCGTATTGATTCCGCCATGAGGCAGCAACGTGGAGCGAATGGTTCCTTGGGGTAATTCCAACAGCGATGGCATATCCACGAGTTTAAACGCCGCATAACCTCGCGACACCGGTCGCTCCGCAATCGCATAGGGGAAAATCGCCAGCACTCGCGCCATGCCTTCCCCGGTGGTGTAGACAGTCAGTGCCGTGCCACCGTGCAAATCGCAAAACCGTCGCAAGTCGTCCATGCCAGTGATGTGGTCGTTGTGCCCGTGAGTCAGAATAAACACATCCAGTTTTTCGATCCTCTCGCGCAAACACTGCAACCGAAACTCCGGCGCCGCATCCACCTGAATGTGCAACCCATCCATGACGACATGAATCGAGGAACGCGTCCGCCGATTGCGCAAATCCTCGGAGGTACAAACC
>JAYVMJ010000681.1:0-1619 GCA_043759025.1 Verrucomicrobiota bacterium
CTGAATTTATTTAATCCCTCCTATGCCTGAATGCACCGACACTGAAACCAGCGAATTCGGATCTTTTCTGAAGCTGGCCAATTATTCGGGAAACTCAAAATCGATTTCGAAACAGGAGCTTTTTGCGACCATCCAGTCGGACCTAGCGGCCCGGCCCCACCTCCCCGCCCTCCGAAACTTCAACCATGACAGCTTGAAGATTCTCAGCGCCCAACTGGGCCGGGATCTTTCAACCGCGCGGATATTGGACGTCGGAGCCTCCGTTCACGGGTACGCGCTGGAATCGGCCATTACGCTTGGTTACAAGCAATATGTCGGAATCGATCTCGGAATCACGCGGATTTGGGGTGTTCCGTTTTTGGAAGTTATCGACGAAGCCAATCGCCATCTGCTCTTTCAGATGGACGCCCACCGGTTGTGGCTTGAGGACGAATCGGTCGACGCCGTCATCTGCCTGTCTGGCTTTGAGCACTATCTTTATCCCGAAATGGCCTTGCAGGAAATCAGACGCGTCTTGCGCAAAGGCGGTGTCGCTCTGATTACTTATGAGCCCATTTGGACCTGTTCCTATGGACCCCATCTTCACCATTTTGGGCTGGGATTCGCGCAGGTTCCGCCTTGGGCCCATCTCATTCTCAACAAAGCACAGATGACATTGCTCCTCGCGGGAAAACCGTGGCCGGAACAGTGCCCGATCACGCGCGACCAAGCGGTGGAATGGATTTATGAAGGCCGCGAAATCAACCGCCGGGATTACGATTTTCATCGTCAAACCCTGCGTGATCTAAAGTGCAGCGAAGTACTTTGGCTCGTGCCTCACGACGATGCCGATCCGTCGGCCATGGCGGCCGCCGGCTATGCGGCATCGTTGCTGCCGTACCCCCGCGAAAAACTGCTGTCGCGCGGATTCTCATTTTGCTTCCGCAAGTAACATTTCCGAACCACTTCCATTGGACGACAAAGTGAAAACCGGATTGGATAATCTCAAACCCGTGCGGCATTCCTCTGCGACCTGATCATGGATACCCCGCACCGCGGCAGGTATGGACGTTCGATGAAGATCTGGATTGCGGTGATCGCGGTGGTATTCATCGGGTGGCTGGCGACAGCCTCCCGGGAAACACCGATGGCGTGGAGTCCGGCTACCGGAGTTTACGGCGAGGAATCATATCAGTCGCATCAATTCCGTTGGATGGATTCACCCGCGGAAATCGCCATCTGGTCACCGCGTGACCAATACGCTTCATTGAATGGAGAATGGCGTTGCGGTTTTCACGCCTCCAAAACGGTCCTCCAACTGTTGGTCAATGGAAAGGCGGTTGCCCAAATGCCATTGAGTCAAATCAACCAGCCCATCGTCTGGCCCACTCTTCAGTTGAAAAAAGGACGGAATCTTCTCCGCTGGGTGAGCAGTGCCGGGCATGCGCGTATTTCCGTCCAAGATCCGCGCGTCGTGGCGATGGGTGTCCAGGATCTCCAAATCCGCAGTCGTGACCGGGTGCTGCATATCGACGATCTGCCATTTTTTATCGGGGCATTCCTCCTGATCATCATCGCGCGGCAAATTACCGCCGGGTTCCAACCGCAATCGGTCGACGCGCTCGGCGGGGGGATCGTCG
>JAYVMJ010000682.1:0-4225 GCA_043759025.1 Verrucomicrobiota bacterium
GGCGGAACGTTTTCCGCCTGCGCCACACCGATGAGGAAAGCTGAAACGATGAGGATCGCAGCGCTGCGGGTGAGTATCATGGGCGCGTGGTGGGCTGAAAGCGGAACTGTGAGTCGGTCGTGTTATTTGGCTTTCTTCGGCCCGCCACAGGTGAGCATGGCCTTGCCGAAGTAAGGATTTTGCACCTTGGCCGACGTTTGAATCCAGTCGGAGTCCGCCATCGGGCAATACATCACGATGTAGGCCTTATCACCCATCGCGAGCGGCTCCACCGCCACACTCAAGGTTTTGAAAGCGCCACGCGCCGCCTCGATTTTCGAGGCTTTGGCGAGAGCGTCCGCTTTATCTGCGATGTCCCTCTTGCCTCCCGTGCGAGCGTGCTCCGCCAGCGTGGCGGCGGCAGATTTGGCGGCGGCGAGATCGTCCGCCGCAAGCGCGGAAGACACTTTCAAATAGGCGGAGAGCACTTCGCCCTTCATGTCATTTTTCATGTCCATCGAGTCGGCAGCCGTAAGGCGGACGGCACCGAGAAGAAGAGCGGCGAGGAGAAAGAAGCGGAACGCGATATTCATGGGTTGGTGTGATTTGAACATAAGTAGTTGCGCAGAGTGATACGCCGGTCTGGCGCGAACCCCTTGAACTATTTTAAAAAATAGGCGGACAGAGCCTGCCGGAGCAGCGCCCGTGCCCGGTAGAGCCGGGTTTCAACCGCTTTGGCTGAGCAGCCGGCCACGACGGCGGCATCGGCTTGGGAGAGATTCTCGTATTCGCAGAGGAGCACGGCTTCTCTCAACTGCTCCGGCAGAGCATGGACCGCTGATCGCACTTTTTCCGCTGTTTCGGACCGAACCAAATCGGCGTCAGGTGGGGTTCCACTTGAACCCATCTCAGTTTCCGGCGCTTGTTCCAATGGCACCGTTAGGCGAATTCGGCCCCGGCGCACGCGGTCACGGCACAGGTTCAGCGCGATGGAGAAAAGCCAGGTCGAGAACTTCGCGCCCGCCCGGAATTTATCCCGGTTGCGATACACCCGGACAAAAGTCTCCTGTGCCAAATCCAGCGCATCGTGCTCGTTTTGCACTGAACGATAGAGATAGTGCCGCAACGGCGTCTGCCAGCGATTCATCAGAGCATCGAGGGCTCGCCCCTCGCCGCTTTGAAGCCGGGACATTAACTCATCATCGTCATCAGACAGCATGGCGGATCAGCGTGCGGCGGCGAACATGCCCGCTGGATCGCCTTCGACGAGCTGCATTTTGATCATGTCGAGATAGCGCCGGCCTTGCCCCGGCGACATGCACGCGGCCACATCGTAGGCGTATTTCAGCATCGAGGCGTGGCACTCCCCTTGAATGCGCGCCTGCTCGGCGATAGCCGCCCCCGCCTCCGCCGACCATGCCGTCTGCGTCTTGAGCAGCTCTTCCATCCGATGATGCGCGTCGATGTAGCTGGAGCAATGGCCCGCGCATATCGGCTGATACCCGTGATGCAGCGCCAGGATTTTATCGTATTGCGCCGGAGTCAGCGTGAATTCGCGTTTGAGCCAAGCTAGCTCGGCGCCGGTGCCGTCCGGCGTCACCACGACCACCGAGGCCATCGCGCGATGATAACAAACGTAGTAGGTCGCCGCACCGACTGCGATAACCAGTCCGAGGAGGATCAGGAATTTTTTCATCGCGAGTGATGGGTGGCGCTCGCGTTCATCGCGATGGGATCAATCGAAGCGAGATAGTGACGCGCAGATTCCAAGCGGTATTGGTCCCGCATGTGGTTCGCCCGCACGGTCGCCATCGTTCCACCAACCACCACGGTGAGAGCGAGCAGAACCGAGGCATAGGCGGGCTTGGGGAGTTGCACAAAAAGCCATTCACGCAGCACGGCCCAAAGACCGGCGGTGGCGTGGTCCTCTTCGGCGTCGATACGACGCCAGACGGAGGCATTGAAATCCGGGGCGGGCGATGGCGGCGAGACCTGCCACGCACCGAGTATCTGCTTGAGCTTGGGTTCTTCGTTCATGGCGTGGGTATATTTGGCTTTCGACCCGATTGGAGTGTATCCGGTCGATACGTCAGGTTGAGTTTATTTACGGCAAGCCTGCTGGCAACGCCAGTCGAACTTCATCATCTCCGCAGTGCAGGCGACGACGGTGACGGGGGACTGTTTTAAGGCCCCGATGCGCGGCACTAACATGCGAGTGCAAGTCAGGCCAGAGCTATCGGCCGGTGCCGCCGGTTTGGCGCCTTCAACGGTTGCGGAGGGCTTCGGCGCAGGGCGTTTCCAGAACTGCGGGCTGGGGCCGGCCAAGGCAAAGGAAGCGGCACCAGACAGGAGTGCCACGAGGAGAAGTTTAGGGAGGGTTTTCATGATTATTGCGGATTTGGAACATTGATTTCTTGAAGGTGATACGCTTCGGCGGGCAAAATCCCTTGAGGTTTCTACTGGCGGGGGCTTGAGGAATGGAATCAGGAGCGACAGGCCGCTTGGCACTCGGGACTGTCTTTCATCATTTCCGGCGTGCAATTTGCGCTCTTAAAACGGACCCGGTCGGAGCCGGCACCGGTGGTCCGAATGAGCATATGAGTGCAGGTGAGTCCGGCGGGTTCTGTCTGGGCGTTTTGGGTAACGGCCACGCCACAGTTACGCTGACAGTCGGCGTTCGTCTGTAACATCTCAGCGGTGCAATTGACGCTCTTCCATGGCACGCGACTGGAGCCGGGACCGGTGTTTCTCACCAGCATGTGAGCGCAGGTGACGGCGGCGCCGTCTTTGTTCTGCTTGGCCGAACTTTCGGAGGTGGGGCGCGTGGCAGCCGTCTGGCGCTGCCAATACTGCGGACCAGGACCGGCGATGGCGAGCGAAGCGGCACCCGAGAACAGGACCGCGAGAAGAAATTTTGGGAGGGTTTTCATTGGTTGAATTATTGTTTCAATCAGTGATACGCCCCGCCGCATCCAAACCCTTGGATTTTATTATCTATCGCCGCCCGGAGCAGGTCGCAGCAGCCGCAGTGCATTGGCCACAACAAGCAGCGTCGCGCCGGTGTCGGCCATGATCGCAATCAGGGCCATGCGTGTGAGTTTCGTCGGAGGAGTGATCGTGTGACATGGTGGTTGAACCAAGCCGCTGCGCGGCGCAGGGGTTTGGGCGTGGTGGGGTGGCATGATATTCGTGACCTCAATTTGCAGCGGCGTGCGGGCCTTCGTTAGCGCGCACTTCGATACGGGTTACGTCAGCAGGCAAAGGGTCTACAATCACCCCGTAGCTTGCGTGGCCACGGGTCCGGTGACCGTTCCAGATTTGGCTGGGAGTAAATCCGACCACGCTTTGCCTCAGCCCCGCATCGTTCGGGCCAAAGAGCGTCACGTCGAGATGCGTTCCGGTCGTGATGGATTCCCATGACTGTTTGTAGACAAACCCTGTGATAACGGTCTGCCCTCTGAACTTGCCGAGTTTGATTTTCCCCACCTTCACAATCGGGGATTCTGTCGATTCGAGCTTAACGTGTTCGAGTTGGGGTTGAGTGCGGACCAAAAGCGCGCACCCGCTAAATGCGAATACGCTTAATATAAGGAGCTATGTGGAATAGCTCTTACTTGGCCTCGCAGATGCAGGCGTATTCGGGACGTTTGCACTCTTCACAAAGCTTATCCTCATAATAAACGCGGAAGTTCTTCGGCTTGGCGTCCGCCGATGCACGGATCTGCACTACAATGTTATAGTCGTCGCCTTCAGGCAGCAGAGTTTTTGACACAAATCCTGTAGCGGTTTTAGCAAACTCGATTTTCATCTTCCCCGTTTTGGCCTCAACGACCGCGTTGATCACTTGGTCGCCTGGCGCGACCGGCTTGAGTGCTGCATCATAAAAGGTGACGATGGCACTGTGATCCTTTTCGACAAAGAATTCTGCATGGGGCGCTTCCGTGGTGAGGATTCGTCCGCCCTTGGGGCCGGGAATGGGCTTGGCGATCAAAGCGCCAGCGGTAAACGCCAGCACGAACAGGGCCGATATAATTTTGAGTGATTTCATAGGATTGGATTTATCGAAACGAACAGAAATTGGGGTTAGTTGGTCGGTTTGGTTTCGTCGGCCTTGCGCTCTACCGTATCATAGAGTGCTGGCAGGAGCATGAGAGTGAGAAAGGTGGCGCTGAGGATTCCGCCGATGACGACGGTTGCCAGCGGACGTTGCACTTCAGCGCCGGAACCCGTCGCCAAGGCCATCGGC
>JAYVMJ010000683.1:0-3086 GCA_043759025.1 Verrucomicrobiota bacterium
CAAATAATGGAAGGACAACCCCACATGAAAACCCGATTTTTACTTTTGCTTGGTATTTTCTTGGGAATGCTGTCGATGGAACGAGTGTGGGCCGACGACGCCGCACCGCGTATCCGCCCTCCCGGGGAACTCGATGAATTGTTCGGGCCGATTGCACTTTATCCGGACGCCCTGATTGCGCTGATCCTGCCGGCCTCCACGGTTCCCTCCGACGTGGTGATGGCAGCGCGGTATTTGAACAGCAACGGTGACATGGCAAGAATCGATGATCAAGGCTGGGACGACAGTGTGGTCGACCTGATGCACTATCCGGACCTGATTAAATGGTTGGATGAAAATCTGGCGTGGACGAAGCAGGCAGGAGAGTCGTTTCTGGCGCAGCAGGAGGATGTGATGAATTCCATCCAACGACTGCGGGCGAAGGCGCGCGCGGCCGGTACGCTTGTCGACACTCCCCAGCAACAAGTGGTCGTGGAAGGTGACGATCTATCGATCATTCCAACCCAGCCGGATGTCATTTACATCCCAAGCTACGATCCCGACGTCGTGTACGTTTCGAGGCCCGACGTCGTTTACGATGATCCGTTTTTGAGTTTTGGCATCGGTTATGGCACGGGGTTTTGGCTGGGCTATGACTTTGATTGGGGACGCGATCGTATTTGGACAATCGATCGCGGCGATCGTGAACGCTATTGGCGGGAACGTCGGGACTGGAGGCGGCCGTATTACCCCGGGCGTCCCGGATATGGAGATAATCATTTTCGTCAGCAACCATGGCATCCGCCGGTTCATGCTCCGCGTCCGCCATCGTCGCGGCCGCCGGGCAGTAATCGGCCACTTCCCGAAGTTCAGCGACCGATGCCGTATCCCAACGGAGGTCCTGGCCACAGATCGGATTTCCACCGGGGAGGGTCGGACGCGAGGCCTGATAATAGGGGTGGGAACTCTAATAATCCTGGTCAGCCAAACGGTCGCCCAGAAAGCGGTCCCAAACCCGCGACGGTGGTGGTGCCCGCGACTTCTCCCCGTCCGTCGCTACCGCCCCAGACGGGGCCAAATACAAATGCGCGCCCAACGCAGCCTTCTCCCACCCAAAATCAAAAGGGGCGCGACGATCGCGAATCTCACAGCCATGATCGGTCGGAAGGGACGCGAAATCCCAATCCTCAGGGCCGCGTGATGCCTTTGCAACCGGCGCCGCAGCCTCAGAACCAAGCCCAGCCGCAGTCCCAGAATCGATCATCCACGCCGCCGACGGCTCGTTTTCATTCGCGTCCATCTGCACCGGCACCTCAGCCGCGTGCGCCGGCTCCTTCGTCGCGCACGCAGCAAGAGGCGGCGTATTCACGGCAACATCGCACGGAACAGCCTCAGCAACAGCCCCAGCACTCGAGGGATTCGGATCGGGATGCAAGAGACCGGCGCGATTCGAGACAATAGTTTCGTTACGGCGAAGGGAATCGCATCTTTGCGGGGAAGGGCTGGTATTTTGCCCGGACGGCGTTTAACTGGCCGAATGACCCCTGATCCCCACGCCCAGTTTGACCATGCCATGTTGGAAATGATTGAGCAAAGTCCGATCGGCGCGGTGCCCTTCACGCCGGCGTATCGCGATGCACTATCACGGCTCTATGCTTCGCACCAAGTTTACGCGAGTGCCGACCATAAGGGTGGGCACGTGACCGCCCGTTCATTGGCCGTTTCGGCGTCGTTTTTTGCCGATAATCTGGGGGATGTGATTGCAGGACGGACGCTGCCCGAAAGCTTGGAAGCTAACGCGAAAATTTTTGACCGCTATATTCACTCTCTTCCTCAAAATCGACGGGCCACCGCCGAGACTGTGCGGATGACCGTGGCAGGGCGGGTTGCGCATCACCGCGCGAAACATGGTTTGGTAACTGCGCACGATCCGATTCACACCTTGATCTTGGTCCCGGGCGCAGGTCGGCATCCGGGGCTTCCGGGCAATTATCTCTATGGCGCGGCGTTTCAGTTGACGGGTGACGCGAACAGTCCTTGGGCGGTCCATTTGCACGATAGCGGAGATGGGATCGCGATATTTGACACGCCGTCAATGCCGGTCGCGCTGGCAAAAATTCAGGAACTGATCGAGTGCGCGCCCTTCACCATGACTGAACTCGCAGCGCTGGGCTTTCGACTGACCTGAGTTCCGTGTGGGCTATTCGAGCGGGGAATCAGCCGGTTTCTCAGCGTCTTCTTCGGTGCTGGAGGGAGATGGACTTATCTCTTCCGTTGCGGACGGTATGACTACGGGCTTTTTCGTCCGCCGACCCGGTTTCGAAAGGATTTCCACATAAACCTGCGGGTTGTCGGCGGCCGCGGCTTTGCCGACGGCGTCGATCACTTCTTCAACGTGCTTAGTCTCTGCGGTGGCTTGCTCTACACCGACCCTGCAGTCGAAGTCCCAGAAGTCGACTTCCGCCGGCAATGGTTTGCGGCGCTCCCTTTTCAGGTACTTTCTGATCTCGCCTTTGACGCCCTCAATCACGCGTTGGCTGTCTTTTCCGGGGAGTGAAAATGGGAATGTCTTTTTCATGATGATTGGTCGTATGGACGAACTGCCAGTGCGAGGGGAGATAATTATTTTTAGTGAGACGATGAGATATTGATGGACGGTTGATCGCGGAGAATTTGGGCGTAAATCCGACTGTCAGAAAAACAAATCGACGGTTAGCTACCTCGCGGAGTGGTTGTGATCTTGAACGATGAAACCAGCCACGTACGTAAGCGTCATGCCCCGAAAGCCCGTGAGACGCGGGCGAATTGTGCAACCCCAACCCCCGGCCAAATGATCGCTTCCTCGAAATTGATATTCCTCCATCTCACCGCGCTCGGTTTATTTGTGTTATTTTCGCTGGTGGCAACGGCGACCGCTCAGATTGGAACACGATTTCCTTCCGAGAAGAAAATCGTGGCGGACCCCGTCACGGGAATCCCCCTGACATTTCTTACGAGTAAATCGGAGGGGGATTCCAAAATTTACCAGACCCATCACCAGTGGAGTGCGGATGGTAAATGGGTGATTTTTCGCTCAAATCGCGTGCACGGTCAGGCGATGGCGGTTA
>JAYVMJ010000684.1:0-6090 GCA_043759025.1 Verrucomicrobiota bacterium
ACCTGCACGGTGCGCAGCAAAACGGCGGGATCTTCGGGCAAACGTTGCACGGGCGGTAACGGCATCGCCCCAAACTAATAAAGTTTTTGGCCAATGTTCCGCCAAATCGGCCAGCACTCCTCTGCTCAATCACTTAAGGTAAACTGTGAATACGCGTTGCGAGAAAGATGATATCGGCGCGCGGAAATGAATTCGGTCGAATCCCTCCGGCTTCGAATTAGCACCCGCAGCGTTGACTGCTTTTGTGCTCGCGATACGTTGCCGATTAATTTGGGACTGTCGCTAAATCATCCTGTGCGCTTTCGAATTTCGCCAATCCCGGAAATTATCGTTCGCCTTGGGTCAGTCGCCCCGGAGGAGGGATGCGAACAAAAGAACTTCCCTTGATGAACATCAGCCAGTTATTGCCGGCTGTTTTGCGCAACCGGTTGTCGGGTCGGGGTACGGTTCAGCGGGCCATGGACAATGCCGCGTGGCTGCTCATTGACCAAGCGGTGCGGATGGCGGCTGGCTTGATCGTGGGTGTTTGGGCCGCTCGCTATCTGGGGCCCGAACAATATGGCTGGCTGAGTTACGCCATCGCGGTGGTGGGAACGGTAGGGGCATTTACCTCCCTTGGCCTGAATGGGGTGGTCGTACGGGAACTGGTGCGCGCTCCGGGGGAGGAGAAAATCTGTCTGGGTGCGGCTTTTTTTCTCAAGGCGGTGGGAGCCGGTACGAGCTTCCTCGTTTGCGTGGGGGTGGCTTGGCTGCAACCCGCGGCGGCACCCACCGTTCGTCCGTTGATTGTGATTCTTTCCATGGGATCGCTGTTCCAGATCCTGGACGTGATCGACCTCCTTTTTCAGGCCAGATCGGCGATGCGAATTTCTGCGTTTGTGCGCATCATCGCCTGTCTTGTCGCCACTTTACTCAAGGTAGGACTGATCTTGGCCCACGCTTCACTATGGATGTTCGCCGTCGCGGTCATTGCCGAAGTTGCCTTCAGTAGCGTGGGCTGGCTTTGGGTGGCTGGGCGGATTGGCTTTGGCCTCCGTGAGCTACAAGTGAAAGCGGCTTACGTGAAGCAATTGCTGGCGGAAAGCTGGCCGCTGGCGGTGTCCGGCATCGCGATTTATACGCAGGCTTACGCTGATCAATTGGTGATTGGGCAAAAACTCGGTGGCAGTGATCTCGGGCAGTACGCCGTGGCGATGCGACTGATTACTTCCTTTTCCTTTATTCCCATGGTGCTTTGCACTGTGTCGGCGCCGGAAATCACCCGCGCGAAGCACGAGGCTCCTCAATTATATCACCGACGACTCTACGATCTTTACCGATTGATGGGCTTGCTTTTTCTGGTCACTGCCGGACCGCTGATGCTTTTTGGCGGGTATGGGGTGAAGTTGTTTTTTGGGCCCGCCTACGCTGGCGCGGCGCTACTGCTCCCCTGGTTGGCCTTCCGATTGCTGTTTACCAATTTTGGCGTCGCCCGGAGTATTTACCTGACGAACGAAGGCCTATTCCGGTTTGGGCTGGTCACGGCGGTCATCGGAGCCGCCGCCAATGTGGGGCTGAATCTCTGGTGGATTCCCCGCTGGGGGGCACGGGGAGCCATTGCGGCTTCGCTGGTCTCGTTTGCCATCACCACTTTTGCCTGTGAGGCATTCCAAGCCAAGGCCCGGATCAATTTACGACTGATGCTGACCGCAGCGTTCTTGCCTTGGCGGAGATTCGTCGGGTAAAACTATCGAAATGGGACGAAACCGCATGCGGCTTTCTGCAATCTTGGCTTCCGCTCTGCAAGGGTGGCAAAAAACTTGGGCATGAGCACGCAGCGCTGGCTTACCCGGTTTTCCGTTTTTTATGTGGTGCGAGCTACTTGGCGAACCTTGGCCGATCAGTTTGGCTTGGGTGTTCGTTGGGTGGCGGGCTGTGCCCGTCTCGGAGTCTTTGGGAGTGAATATCAAAAGTTTCGCCGCATGAATCGCGGTTCTCCTTTTGAGCTGCGGGGCCGGTATATTTTGCCGTGTCTCGCGGATCGTACCGTCGTCACGCCCGTCGAGCCGACTTATTTTCTTCAGGATTCCTGGTTCGCGCGTCGAATCGCCGCGCAGCGGCCCGCCAGCCACGTTGATGTCGGTTCGTCGGCCAAATCCATGGCTTTGATTGCACAATTTATCCCCATCACGCTCGTGGATATCCGCCCGGTGGAGATTGAAGTGGAGAATTTTTCCTTTTTGGCCGGCTCGGTCCTCGCGTTACCCTATTCGGATGGCAGGCTGGCGAGCGTGTCTTCGCTATGCGTCATTGAGCATATCGGGCTGGGGCGTTACGGTGATCCCTTTGATGCCCGAGGTTCGGAAAAAGCCGCCGCCGAGCTGTTGCGGGTCCTCGCCCCTGGCGGCAATCTATATGTCAGTGTGCCGGTGGACGCCAAATGTCGCGTCTACTTCAACGCCCACCGGGCTTTTACGCGCGATTATTTGCTGTCGCTCTTTCCCGGACTCACGTTGTGCGAGGAACGATACATTTATGGCCGGTCCCTGCGGACGGCGTATGAACCGCAACGCGGCTTCGGCACGGGCCTATATCATTTTTGCCGATCATGAAAATATACGGTCGAGCGCCCTTGGCCCGACGGATTTTGCGCCGGCTGGGACGTCAGTTTTTTCGCTGGGCGGAAAATAACGAAGATTTTCGTCTCACGCACAATGGCGAACGCTGGTTGTTGAGTGAGCTTTTGAGGGCTCATCGGTCAGTGAACGCCGAGCGATCTTTCCTTGTTTTTGACGTCGGCGCGAATGTTGGTGATTACACTGGGACGGTGCTCGACGTGGCGCGCGAAGTGGGATGCAAGGTTGCGGTGCGGGCGTTTGAGCCCTCGCTCGCAGCGGCAGCGAGATTGCGGGAAGCAATTCCTCCGGCAGCTCAGGTGGAAATCGCGGGGGTCGCGCTGTCGGACTGGACCGGGGAAGCTCCGTTGCACGGTGGCGAATCCGGCAGCAGTCTGGCATCCCTCGTGGATCGTGCGGTGATCGGTGATTCGGACGGCGTGCTGCGAGTGGGGGTGCAACGGCTGGATGATTACCTGGCGCGACATGCGGTGACACGCGTGGATTTGCTCAAGCTGGACGTGGAAGGTTCGGAGCTTGCGGTCTTGCGCGGCCTCGGTGATCAGCTCCGGCCGGAGGTGGTGGATGTTATTCAATTTGAATATGGTGGGACTACCCGGGACGCGCGGGTGTCGTTGCGCGAACTGCACGATCTTCTGGTCGCGCGCGGCTATGTGTTCGCAAAACTTTTTCCCTCCGCGCTGCAAGTGAGGACCTATCAGGAGTGGATGGATAATTTTTCGTACGCAAATTACGTCGCCCTGTCGCCGCGCTGGGTGGCGGCTGGCGCGGTGCGCGTCACTGCCTCGTCGTGAAGGCTGTCCCGATCGTCCTTTACACGCACGGTGGGGGCCGGCTGGGCAACCAGATTATCCGACACGCCCATTGGCTGGCTTGGGCTCGCGCGCACGCCAGCCAAGTGTCATTGGTGAACGTGGCCTTCTGGCCCTATGCGAACTTTTTTGCGAGCGGACAGCAGCATCCCGGTTGTGGGTTTCCCGCAGCGGCTGGCCATGGGGATGGACTGGCGAGAAGCTACGCGCGGCTGCCCGCGGGGGTTCGGTTGAAAGCCGAGAATCGATTTCGACTCGGGCGGATGGTGCACGCCGCAGGTCGTTACTGGCCAGGCGGGCAGGCGATTGCCCTCGACGATGCCCGGGGCGAGGAGATCGATCTGGACGACGCGGCCTTCTTCTCCCGGGTCGCGGCTCGTCGCGTTACGACCGTCAGTGGTTGGAAGATCGCGAGTTGGCGGTTGGTGGCTGAGCAGGAGACGAAGTTGCGGGGGTTTTTTCGTCCCGCGCCGTCCTCGTCCGACCGGGCTCGTGAGTATATTGCGAATCTTCGCCGGGAGCATGATCTGCTGATTGGGGTCTTCATCCGACAAGGGGATTACCGTCAATGGGCAGCTGGCCGGTTTTATTTTTCGACCGCGCAATATGTAACGTGGATGCGGCAGTTGTTGGAACTGCATCCCGGTAGGCGCGTGGCAATCGTTATTGCGTCAGATGAGTGGCAGGATCCGTCGCTGCTGGCGGGATTGCCCGTCCATTTTACGACAGGTGCAGTGAACGCTGGCGGACACTGGTTCGAAAGTTGGGTGGAACTATCTCTTTGCGATTTGATTGTCAGTCCGCCCAGCACGTTCTCGGCGACTGCGGCTTTTCTCGGGGCGATCCCATTGTGGCCCCTTTGTGATTCGGAGCTAAAGCTGGCCTTCGCGCAAATTATTCCCGACAATCTTTTTGGAGCGGCAAAGCATCCCGTTTTTTCACTTTCGGTAAAATGATTCCGTCTTCCACCATCATTCCCGTCGTCTTATTCGCTTATGCCCGCCCGGAACATTTGGCACGTGTACTGTCCTGTCTCCGAGAAAATGCGATTCCACTAATTTACGCGTTTGCGGATGGGGCGAAGGGATCGGTCGATTCAGTGCTGGTTGACGAAACACGTGCAGTGTTGCGCGGTATTGATTGGTGCGAAGTTCGACTGGTCGAAAGGCCGCAAAACCTAGGTTTGGGAAGAAATGTAATCGCGGGCGTTACCGAAGTCGCGGCACTCCACGATATGTTTGTAGTCTGGGAGGACGATCTCATCTGTGTTCCGGGAACCTACGATTGGATGTGCGGTGCGTTGCGACACTATGCGGACAACTTACAGGTGATGAGTGTGACGGCCTGGAATCACCCACGATTGATTCCATCTGGGAGCGGCGGAGAAGCTTATTTCGACGGACGGGGTGAATGTTGGGTCTGGGGTGCCTACGCCCGTTCCTGGGTGGGTATGATGGAGGAAAATGCGATAGAAAAAATGGCGGCAGCGCAGACCCGTGGAGTGGCCCCGACCGCCTACGGCTATGATCTGCCGGAAATGGCGCGAATTGAGCAGGAGAAGAACATCTGGGCGGTGCGCTGGGTTTATCATCACCTTCAGCACGACGGGCTGTCACTCCGGCCGCCGTGGAGTATGGTCGAGCATATCGGCTTTGACGCCATGGCAACGAATGCAGGCGTGGATGAGGGGTGGGCGAACAAGGGCTTGCGCCTCGCTTGCGCAATACCTTCTCCATGGCCGCCGCCGAAGTTAAATCCGGAATGTGCCGTACTTTGGAGGAAAGCATTGCCGCCGCGATGGCGCCGTCGGGCAAACTCATTGCTTCGCCGTTTGCTCCGGCGAATAAGGCCATGACCGATCGTAATCTTCGGCTCTGGAAGAAACTGGTTCGTCCCTTCGTTCCCACTTTTGCTTATCGCTTGAAGCGCGCTTTGTTCGGTTGGCGGTGGTTTCGCGGGCGATACACAAGATGGGACCAAGCGCAGGCGCACTCCACGGGTTATGGTGAACCAGGTATTCTCGCCAAGGTGCTTCATGCGACCTTGGAGGTGAAGGCAGGTCGGGCCGTTTATGAGCGGGATTCAGTGCTGTTTTATGAACCGGCTGCAGATGCCGAATTGTTGGCCAATCTCCGATATGTCGCAGCGCAGTGCGGTGGTCGGTTGCGTGTCCTCGATTTTGGTGGCGCCTTGGGTACGATGTACTGGCAGCACCGGTCCTTCCTGATTGGTTTGAGCGAGCTGGCTTGGGATGTGGTAGAGCAACCTCATTTTGTGGCAGCCGGACAAAAATATGTTCAGGACGGGGTCTTGCGATTTTTTCCTACGATCGCTGAGGCTATCAGCCAGAGCCGCTACGATGTTCTGTTGATATCCGGGGTGGTTAATTTTTTGCCAGATCCGCATGGTACCATGGAACAGCTGGTGGGGCTGGGTGCCCCTTGGATGATTTTCCATAATGTGCCGTTGCATGACAACGATTCGGACTATGTTATGGTTGAGCATGTACCACCTGAGATCTATCCTGCGATTTATCCCATGTGGTTTTTTAACCGGCAGATTTTCATGGCGCATTTCAACGGGCGCTACACGCCCATTCGCCTCTATGCGTCCCCTGCAGTGTGGGAACGCGGGTTGAATAATTACTGCAGTACTGGAATGCT
>JAYVMJ010000685.1:0-1641 GCA_043759025.1 Verrucomicrobiota bacterium
TTTTTATCCGCGGGTGGTTGATGCTGGGGCTGGTATTTTTGGCGGCCAGCTGCGCCTCATACAACACCCAGGTCGACCGCGGTCGGAGCCTAAAGGGCATCAAGCGGTTTTTTGTCGTGAGTAATCTTAACGACAATCACGCCATCGACCATCAGATCGCCGAGGCGTTCAAAGCCCGCGGCTTCGAGGCCGACAACGGCCCGCTCACGATGATGCCCGACGACACGAAAGCGGTGGTGACGTTTCAAGATCACTGGACTTGGGATTTTGGCGATCACCTGATGTACTTGCAAATCTCCGTGCGCGATACGCGCTCAGAACAGTCGTTCGCCTCGGTCACGTTCAGCGCAAAGATCCCGTTGCACGAAGATGCCTCCGTCACGGTGGAACGCCTCGTGGATCAACTCCTCGATAAAAAATGATTCGGAGCCGCCTTCCCATTCGTCACGCCGCACTTTCCGTTTTACGGCAATTGCGCAAGGCCCCGGTCCATTTTTTCGGACCAGCGTAAATCCAAACCACCTTTCCTCCATGCGTTTTATTCTCATGGTTCTTTGCGGCCCGCGACCTTGCGATCTCGAGGGGCTCATCGATTTGTGCGAAGGCGCGGTGACTTATTCTGAGGGCGCGGAACTGGAGATCTGGTGCATTAATGACGGTCACAATGCCGCGGTTCTCGCCGAAGCGGTGCGAAGCCATGGGCTCCCGGTTCGGATCATCCCGAATCCTTACGCGGGGCGCGGCAATCATTGGCTCGGCCGCCTCACGGCCGGATTGCTTCACGGCATGCGCCTCGCGGCCGCCGAACGACCCGGTTGGCCCATCCTGCGCCTCGACACCGACGCATTGATTGTCGCCCCATGGGAACGAAAGCTTTTTGCCGACGCCCAAGATCAGAAAACCGGCATGATTGGCAGCAACAACCTGGGGAGCGAAGGGCGCATCAATCGCGGGGACTGGTGGCAAACGAGGCTCTATCGCCACAGTAAATGGATTTCCCGGTCCGACGAAGGGCGCGGCATCCGAATTCCCTGGCGTCGTTCCTCGCGGATTCTTACCCGGACCATTCGGTCCGCCTTCGATCAAGGCGCCCGTAATATCACCAATATCAGCGGCGGCGCGTATCTTCTGCCGGCGCATTCACTCCAGCGGCTATGCGAGGCGCCATTGTTCCGGCCCGAGGTCGGGTTCGAGATCAATGCGTTCACCGAAGATGTCGTTGTCGGGCTTTGCGTTCATGCGGTCGGACTGAAATTCTGCCTCCACAATTCGCCCGGCGATGCCATCGCCAGTTGCTGGCAGGGTCTGGCGGCGCCCACCTTGCCGGAGCTGGTCGCCCGGGGATGCGGAGTGGTTCATAGCGTGAAAAATCATCCCCCGTTTCTGGAAGCTGAAACCCGGGCGTTCTTTCGCGCCCGACGGCTCGCTGCTGCAACCGCGCGTACACCGTTACAACACACTCCGCCCTGACTTCCAGCCAGCTGCTCCGAAAAATTCCGCCCAGCCCGAAGCCAGCGGTTATTGAAATACCTCACTGCGCTCGACGGCAGTAAGTTCGCGCCACTGCCCGGGGGTGAGATTTCCAAGCGTAAATTTTCCAATGCGAACGCGCCGGAGTCGCAACGTGGGATGTCCGATTGC
>JAYVMJ010000686.1:0-2641 GCA_043759025.1 Verrucomicrobiota bacterium
ACTTCGCGGTGAACGACGACGGATTTCTTGCACGAATGAACGAACTCAATCGGGTCCTCGATGGTGATGATATGCCGGGCGAGGTTCGTGTTGATGTAGTCGATCATCGCCGCGAGGGTCGTCGATTTGCCGGAGCCCGTCGGGCCGGTGACGACGACCAAGCCCTGGTCGAGATGGCAAAGTTTCTTCAGAGCCTCGGGCAATTTGAGATCGTCGAAGGAAAGGATTTTCGCGGGAATTTGGCGCAGGACGGCGGCTTGTCCCCAGTGATTATAGAGAAAGTTAGCGCGAAAACGGGCGAGGCCACCGACCTCGTGCGCGAGGTCGAGATCCTTGCGTTCGATGAATTCCTTCCAGCGTTTTTCAGGACAGATCTCCCTGAGGTAGGCCTCCATTTGTTTCGCATCGATCGCTTTGTCGCCGATGGGGTGGAGCGAACCGGAGATGCGGGACTTCGGCGGCAGACCGACGGTCAGGTGAAGGTCGGAACCGCCCTTGTCGAGCATGGTGCGGAGAAGTGCGTCGATGGCGGCCATGGTTAGTGGGAAAAACAAGAAAGAGGTGCCCACGAAACACACGAAAGGGCGCGAAAAAATAAATTCGGATCACTGCATTTCAGATCGCGCTCTGACTCCGCTAAAGTGGATTTGTGGAAATTCATCGTTAATTTCGTGTCCTTTCGTGTGTTTCGTGGGCAGTCGCCTTGGGTCGGCCCTACGTGACTTTCGCGCGGACATTTCGCGTGCTCATGTTCAGGAGTGCCGTCTCCTTGGAGATTTTCCCCTGTTGGTAAAGTTCGAGGACGACATTTTCCATGACGCACATGCCTTCCTTGATGCCGGTTTCCATGACGTTGCGCAGTCCCTGGCTCTTGCCTTCGCGGATGAGCGCCTGAATGGCGGTGTTGGCCACCATGATTTCGCAAGCGGGGACCAACCCACCGTTCACGCCCGGGAGCAATCGTTGACAAACAATGCCGCGCAAGCTCTCGGCGACGCTGGTGCGAATCTGGGTCTGCTGCGCGGGCGGAAAAACATCGAGCAGCCGGTTCAGCGTGGTCGAGGCATCGCTGGTGTGCATCGTGCCGATCACCAAGTGGCCGGTTTCCGAGGCGCTGATAGCCATCTCAATGGTTTCCAGATCGCGGAGCTCGCCGATGACGATGACGTCGGGGTCTTCGCGCAACGCGCCTTTCAAGGCGGTGAAGAAGGATTTTGTATGCGGCCCGACTTCGCGCTGGGTGACATTGCAACCCTTGGGCGGCTGCACGATCTCGATGGGATCCTCGACGGTGATGATGTGATCCTGCCGTTTCCCATTCAGTTCGGAAACGAGCGCGGCAAGCGTGGTGGTCTTGCCCGCGCCGACGGGGCCAGTGATCAGAATGAGGCCGTTGTGATAAGTGAGGAGTTTGCGGATGGTTTCAAGGTTGCGCAGTCCGAGTTCGTCGAGCTTGGGCATCGCGGCGGGAACCATGCGATAGCAACCCGATGGTCCCCATTTGTGAAACATCAGGTTTACGCGGTAGCGGTGGTCGGCGTCGAGGGCCAGGGCCAGATCGTAATCGCGCCGGTCGAGGAAAATATCGCGCTGATGCGTGGCGAGGAGCGCGGTGTTCATCCGCAGCGATTCTTTTTCCGTCAGGACATGTGATGTCAGCGGAGTCAGCGAACGGTGTTTGCGGACAAAAGGACATGAACCCGCGGAGAGATGGAGATCACTCGCGCCATATTCTCCCGCTGCGATCAATAGTCCGCGCATCGCTTCGGCCAGTGCGGTGTCCTCCATGCCGGCGACTTTTTCGAAGGGGAATTGCGGTACTCCGGCGGGGATTTTTTTCGCGGGACCAGCGGTCGCGACGGCGGCCCGCAAACCGGCGCCGTCGTCATCCAGCAATGGATTTCCGGGCGGTGGACCGGATTGCGCCCGATTCATGGCCTCGCGGGCGATGGCCTCGAGCGCTCCGACGTCATGGACGATGCTGTCGTCGATGAGGCGTTGGGCGAAATCCATCAGCTCGGCATTCTTCCCCACGGCGCGCAGGACGCCGATCGCCTGGTCACGGGTGAATAACTTTTGATCGCGTCCCAAGCGGACCAGCCAGAGAATTTCGTTATTCATGCCGTGAGTTTGCGCGGAATATTTTCCGTCGCGCGCCGGTTTGCAAGAGTCGACTCAAGCCCGGTCAGTCGCGGCCGTGTACCGCCTTGAAGGTCAGCGCTGCCACTGCGCCGCCGATGAAATCCGCCCCGAGATAGATGCCGAGCTGCTTGGCCGACTCCAGACCCATGCTGAAAACGCCGAGTCCGACTGCCGGGTTGAACGCGCCACCCGATACGCCGCCGACGGCCACGGCGCCGGTCATCACCGTCATGCCGATGGCCGCGCCGTAAAAGGAATTTCCCGCAGTGCCCTTGTGCGTGGCGGTATTCAGTACGACCCAAGCGAGCGCGAACGTGAAAAGAAACTCCACGATGAGGGAGGGGACGGAGCCACGCAGCGCGGGGAGTGGCTGAGGTTGGCCGCGGAAAAGAAACGTGACAATCGCGGCGGCGGCGAGGCCGGCGATAAACTGGGCCACCCAATAGGGGATCACGTCCTTGCGCTCCATTTTGCCCCGGATGAAAACCGCGAGGCTGAC
>JAYVMJ010000687.1:0-2541 GCA_043759025.1 Verrucomicrobiota bacterium
TTTCAAATAGTGGCACTCATTGTCATCGATTGTAATCCAGAGTGAACCGTCCGGCCTAAGAAGACGCTTCAAAAGTTCGAGGCGTTCACGCATCAACGACAGCCAAATTGAATGCTCAACGCCATCATCGTAATGCTCAAATGCACTCCCTGTGTTGTAAGGCGGATCAATGAAAATGCATTTAATCTTCCCAGCGAATTCCTGTTCGAGCGCTTTGAGCGCGAGGAGATTGTCGCCGAAGATGAGCCGGTTGTCGAAGAGGTCATTGTCCGTGACGCGGTGCGGCGCGTGATGGGATTTCTCCGGGTCTTCGAGCAGGATGCGCGGCTCCAATTTCGGCCGCACGTCCTTGCCGATCCACGTTAATTCCAGTTTTTGTTTCTTCGCGGACATGCTCATGCCAGTCCTTTCCAGGCGATGCTCACCTTGTGCTTCAGGCTATTAAAGCTGCCGGGCGAAACCCGCTTCTCGTGATGCTGGAGCCGTCCGAGCACTACGCTGGGCGCGATGCCTTGCTGGCGGGCGAATCCGGTGATGGCCGTCAGCCCCGGTCGCGGCGGCAGCTTCGCCAAATACGTGTTCCAGTCGGCAGGAGAAATCAGAAAGTCACACGCCCAGGCATTCGCTTCCGTTTCCTTGGGATTCTCCAAGCCGCGATACTCAATGAAGACGTCCCGCTTCCCATGAAGCAAAATATGCGCGGCCTCGTGGAAGAAGGTAAACCAGAGGGAATCGTCGGTTTTATAGCGCAGGCTGAGTTGGATGAGCGCCTTGTCGGACGCCAGCCAACGCGTGAAACCGGCGACGTGCGTTTTGGGCAATTCCGGAACCAACACCACCGCGACGCCCGAAGTGGCGCACAACCGGCAGACTTCCGGCCATGCCTCGGCGGGATTTTTTGCGGTGAGGACGCGAATCTTCCGCAGATTGGCCAGAAAGTTTTCCTTGTCGTACGGAAGGCAGTCGC
The DNA here is from genome assembly GCA_043759025.1 of Verrucomicrobiota bacterium. Classification (GTDB taxonomy): domain Bacteria; phylum Verrucomicrobiota; class Verrucomicrobiia; order Opitutales; family Opitutaceae; genus Lacunisphaera. Next base: position 968 of record JAYVMJ010000687.1, read on the forward strand.
ATTTCTGCGCCAGCAGTTCACCGGCCCGCAGCCACGCACTTAAATCGCCCAGCTCGGCTTTGAATTTACCGGACTCGCGGGCCGCGCCGCAGAGTTCGCCATAGGTGGATTCCCATTGCTTCGGTGTCGCCACGGCGAAGTAACGAAGCAACTGCCCGACCCGCTCGACTTTGTTGGCGAGAGCAGGAACGAGCGCGAGACTCGCCATCTGGCTGTAGGAGAACTGGTCGAGCCAGCCCACTTTATCCTGTTGACGCTCGGCGTCGGCGAGGCGTGCCAATCGTTCTCGATAGTTGGATTCAGCGGTGTTCCAAAAGGCGGCGGGGATGCTGGTGACTTTCTCCAGTTGGAGCGCCGTCTCCGGCATGATCTGGGCGGTGCCGGCAATGATCTCGTTGATGGTCTTCAGCGGACGGCCCATGCGCTGGGCCAGTTCGGTTTGAGTCATGCCGAGATCCTCGATCGTTTCGAGCAGGGTGGCTCCGGGCGGGATGGCGTAGTCGGGATTAAAGGGAGTGGTGATGGATTTACTCATGGGTGTCGGCGATTTCCTGAATGCAAACCCTGGTCACTGCCGCCCACTCCAAACCTCCGGCGGAAGCTTGGGGCAGCGGGTCGTGATCAGGCGTGAACAACAGACGGTAAGGATGGTCGAGATCGACGGAGAGCTGGCCCTTGCGGTCGCCTTTCAGCTCATGGCAACGTGGACGCGGCAGGTTGTGGAATAGGGCGAGGGTGGGAGCGGCTGCGATTTCGGAGAGGCGTTGTTGGATCAGTCTGGCCCGGCGTTCGCCATGGAGGGAAACCAGGGTGCGGGCGGTGGTGGGGGTCTTTTCCAGTTTCTTATTCCGAAATGAAATCTGCATAACGACACAGGGCAAGTATTCTTTAACCTTTGGGGTTAATCCGATCAGACCAATTTCCAGCGGATCACGAACAGCGTCTCCACGTTAACGGCTTGCGTCAGCTTGCCCTCCACCTGGGCAATGAGGATTTCCCGCTGCTGATCCACTTTGTCCTGCGCCTCGAACAGAGACCGGCGTTTTTCGTTGCGGTGGGTTTCAAGCACTTTGATGCGTTTCTGGCCGGCCAGTTTCTCTTCGAGGGTAATCCCGATGGCGGCGGCCCGGCGGACTTCCTTGATTTGCCGGTCCATATCCTTGATTTCGCGTTCGAGAGTAAGCTTCAAGTCGTCGGCCCAGCCGTCGAGTTTTTCGACCTCAATCTCGAAGAACTTTCCATTGCGCTCAGTGATCTCGCGCTGGCGCTCGCTCCGCTGCCTTTGCGTGGCAATCTCCAATTCGGCCGGGGCGGCAACCGCCACGGTTTCACCCAATCGAGCCTTGAGGGAAAACAACCGGCAGGCCACTTCCTCATGGATCACCTGTCCGTCATCGGTCACGGCGGCGGCGAGCAGGTGGTCCTCGGCCTGATCGAGCGCCTCAACGGTAAAACAGGAGAGCATCAGCCAGCCGCCCTTCCCGAGGTATGAGCTCAGCGCCGAAATTTTACCGTCGTGATCGGCGTAGCCGAATTGCAATTCCTGCACCGGCAAGTCGCGTCCTTTGGCGCGG
>JAYVMJ010000688.1:0-3767 GCA_043759025.1 Verrucomicrobiota bacterium
CATGCGCATCAGCAAAGTCCGAAAACTGGACTATTATATTCAGCGCTCCTCAGGTGGTTACGATGCGCAGTACTACGTGCAAATTGCGATGGATCCGTCGCTGCAAAATCAGGCGTTGAAGCGTGCGGTGGACAGCCTCGCGTACCGGGCTCGGCGCATATTGTTTTCCGCGACGGCCTTTGTGCTCGGCGGCGGAAACCCTCCGGCGATTCTTCAGGTCTATGCTTTGCAGAATGCGTTTTGCTGGCTGATTCTCGCCGCAATTCTCCTGCATTGGTTTCCCGCGTCGAGCTGGGATAATTTCATCCGTTGGATCGGAGTCCTTTTCTCGCTCGGAGTGAGCCTAAGTTTGCGTAATGCGCTCATCGACGGGCCGAGTTTGCTGATGATAGCATTGGGACTGTACCTGGCGGACAAAGGCCGCCCGTGGTGGTCGACGGGTGTGCTGGCGCTCAGTGGATTGGGGAAGGAAACAAATATGCTGGGCGCGGCTTCGCTGCTGCCAAAGTTCGACGCCGGAAGAAAGGCGTGGGCGCTGGCGATATTGCGCGGATTGCTGGTCACCTTGCCGCTCGTGCTGTGGATGTTTTATCTTTCGCTGAAAATCGGTCCGGTGATGGACCCCGGGATTCGTAATTTTGACTGGCCGTTCGTCGCTTACGTCCACAAATGGCGTCAGGTGCTCGCTGATTTACCGGACACTGGCTGGCCCAATTTCGGCACGCTATGGGCGCTGTTTTTGCTCATCAGCCTGTCAGTACAATTTTTGTTTCTGGTGCTGCGTCCTCGATGGGAAAAGGCGTGGTGGCGGGTAGGTCTGAGTTTTGCGGTCCTGATGGTGGTGCTCGGCGACGCGGTTTGGGAGGGTTATCCCGGCGCGGCGTCACGCGTTCTCCTACCGATGCAACTCGCGTTTAATGTCCTCGTGCCGCTCGGGCGCGGTTGGCGGATTGTTTTAATCGCGGGCAACCTCACACTATTCGCTTCCTTTTTTGAACTCCAGCCGCCGTCGATCGAGGGCTATGTGTTGGGTGGAAATTCCTCGCTTTTCAGCACGGCGGCCGGAAAGGCGATGAGTCTTCAGTACACCGATGGCTGGTACGGTTCCGAGGGCAGTCGGAGTTTTTTCTGGTGCTGGACGAAAGGAAATGCCGGCCAGAAAATTCAGAACCCACATGCGTTTCTGGTTAAAGCACGATTGAGATTTTCACTGTTCACGGCCGGCCGGCGTTCAGTGCAACTCAAGTTGAACGGCGAGGCGGTCTGGGAAAGCACCCTCGGCGAGAATCAACTCGTGACCGTGTCGCTTTCAGCTCTCCGCCTAAAGCCCGGGACGAATGTGTTGGAATGGCGGACGGATGCGCCGCCGGTCGTCGTTTCTTCAGACCCGCGTGAACTCGCCTTTGTGGTGCAGAACCTGCACCTCGACGTCCTGCGCGAGATGACTTCGGACAGCGATCCGTGAGATTGAACAGTGGGATGGTTTCTGTGCGATGGAGTCGGACTGGCCGAAAACCGGAAAATTTGCTACCAACTCGCGATCGCTTCCAGACGCTGGCGATAGCGCGCACCGATGGCGGCGGGCGAATAATTTTTCTCGATGGTGGTGCGAGCGGCATTGCCCAACCGCTGGCCTAATTCGCGGTCGTTGAAAAGTCGCTGCATCCATTCCGCCGCGTGATCCACATCCGGGGCCGCCCAGATTTGGCCGCGGGAGTACGGGCCGTGATTGCGTTCGAGGATGACGAGTTCGCAACGAACCGGGCAGCCGTTGTCGACGGTAACGAATTCCGCGGTGCCCGACCAGTCGGTGGAGATGACGGGCTTGCCGAGATACATCGATTCGGCGACGGCGATTCCGAAACCTTCCGACCGGTGCAGCGAGACGAAACAATCGCAGGCGGATTCAAGCTCGTAGATTTCCGTGCGCGAAAGAGTGGCGGAAATAATCGTGGTGCCCGGCAGCGAACTCGCATCGGCGCGGAGCCGCTCAAAGTCGGCTGGATTGGCCTGAGCGTTGTGGACCTTGATGACCAACGCGGCGCCCTTACCCGCCAGCCCTGAACGGCGAAACGCCTCTATCACTGCGGCGGGATTTTTACGCTCCGAATAGGAATTCAGGTCATACAGAAAAAGAAAAAGGTACTGGGCGGGAGGCAGTCCGAACTTGGCCCGAAAATCGCCAGTAGGTCGGGCAAACGAAATGGCGTGTGGCATCGTGAGCACCGGGACCGAGACTTTCCGCGCAATGGCCTCGGCGGTGAAGCGGGAAGGAGCCCAGATTTCGTCAAAGACGTCTGCGAATCGAACCCACGCATCAGGAAATTCCGGGAGTTCCCATGCCCAATAACCGATGTTGTATTTGTCCGCGCGAAACGCGGCACCATGGTGGGTGTCGATATCCAAGGAGACCGGTGCGTCCAGATGGAACACATTTACCGGGTGGGGATTCGTCAGTTGTAATCGGGGAACGAACGCGGTGTCCGTTTGCGGATTGATGCAGTGCAGCTTCAGCTCGACGAGGGCGGCATCCAACTTCGCCGCCTCGGCCGCGCGGGCCATGCAGCGAACGGATTCACCCACGCCGAGGTCGGCGCGAAAAAATCCGACGATGTTCAACCCCAAGTGCAGTGAACGACGCGTCATGTCGCGATTCCATGGCGCGCCGCGATTGCCGAAATCGCACAAGGTTTCTCGATCGACCTCAACCCGCTGGATACGCAACCGCCGGTTGCGCGGCTGCGCTCGCCATTTTTGGAGAAAGCCCAGCCCGGTGACGCGACCGGCCCACGCGAGAAGATTGCTGAACGATACGCCAAGCAACCGGAGTTCGAGTCGGTGGCCGGAAGGCGTGGTCGTGGCTGGCCAGGGGATTTCAAACCGAAACGGGCCGGGCTTTATTCCCGTCTGACTTGAAACGATCCGGTCATCGATTTTTATCTCAAGCCCCAGTGCTCCGTTGGCGGCCGTGTCACCGGACGGAGGAAGGAGTTCGCCGACAATCGCGATTGAAGCGCTGCCGTCGAGCGGCGGAAGATTTATCGCACCTTGCTCGCGAATCCACGCGGAATTTTCGGCGGTCTCGTCGAAGAATAAGCCGGTGAACTTTGGCGGACGTCGTGAAGGCATGGCTGGAATGCTGCGTTTCGGGGAAAGGCGTTAATTGCTGAGGTGCAAGTTCACCAAGCGAAATCCCAGCAGGCGCCGATCCCTCGCCGAAGGTCTGGTGACTGGGCCCGTAAAGTGGAAGTGAATACGATTGGCGCCGGGTTGCAAAGTGAGCGCAAGATTCACCACGCCGGTGGGCGCCTGTCCAGCCGCGACCTGCCAGAGCTGACGACCTTCAAATGAAGCCGTTAGCTGACCCGATTTATGGGTGGCGGCACTGAATTCAAAATTCACCGCGACGGATTGGCTCGCGGGATTCCAGATGGACAAGGTTGCATCCTGTCCCGCCCAGCGCCAGACGTCAGTGTTTTTTCGCTCGACTCCGAACCACCCCTTTTCGGCGAGGAACTGCAGCTCGCCCGGAGAATTGGCGGAACCAGCCCATGGATCGGCGAGCCAGTCAGCGTTTACGTCAGGCAGCGCCGGTGAGGTCGATGGATGCAAAGCAAACGCGAGGTGATCGCCGGCATCGACGATTTGATCATGTCCGAGAGCGATCAACTGGCGGCGGAGCGCCGCGCCGGCATCGGAGTAGGCCTTTTTGTGGAGATAGATTGCGGCGTATCCTGCCTTTTCCAAGGCATCGCACATTTCCGCAA
>JAYVMJ010000689.1:0-2579 GCA_043759025.1 Verrucomicrobiota bacterium
AGGCGCGAGATCGATCTTGTTGATCACCAACAAATCGCTATGCCGGATCGCCGGGCCCCCTTTGCGCGGAATTTTGTCCCCCTCCGCCACGTCGATCACGTAGATAAACGCATCGACCAACTCCGGCGAAAACGTCGCCGTCAGGTTGTCGCCGCCGCTCTCGACGAGCACGAGCTGAAGATCGGCGAACTTCGCCTCCAACGCCCGGCACGCCTGCTCGTTCATCGTCGTGTCGTCGCGAATCGCGGTGTGCGGACAACCGCCCGTCTCAACTCCGATGATGCGCTCAGCCGGCAACGCGCTGTGCCGAATCAGAAACTGGGCGTCCTCGGAACAATAGATGTCATTCGTAATGACGGCCATCGAGTAGCGTTCCCGCAACTGCTGGCTGAGTTTGAGGCAAAGCATGGTCTTGCCGGAACCAACCGGGCCACCAATTCCAACACGAGGAGGACGATTCATGGAGGAAAGTAGTGGGTAGTGAGTAGCGGGTAGCGAGTAGGAAAATTCAGGGTGATTTCTTCGTCTGTATGCTCACTACCCGCTACTCGCTACTTTCAAGAGATAAACATGCGCGAGTCAGCCGTTTCGTGCCGTGCGGCGGCAATATCGAGCCACGGATTAAACCAGCCGATTTGCTGAACCGGCACTTCGCCTGCCGCCGTAATTATCTCCGGAGCGGCAGTGAGTGTTTCACTCAGCAAAGACTGCGAGGCATTCTGCCCAAGGCGTAACACCTTCATCGCAGCCGACAACAGCGAAGCGACACTGGCGTAATAGACGCCCGCCAGCACCGCCACTTGCGGTGCGCCATGAACCCGCCCTTCCAACGCGGCCGACACCGGCACCGAGAATGGCCACGCTGACCCGCCTGCCCGGCGCAGATATTCCACCGCCAGCGGATGCGGACGAAGCAAGGTCACTAATTCTGCGCGTTGACGACCGATATTCGACGACGCTGCGCGCAGCTCCTGCGGTGCTTTAAGTGCAGCGGATAGCTGGCAGAGTTCGCCAATTTTAGCCCACTCCTCCATTCCGAACGCCTGCCAAGCCTGCGCCGCCAACGGCAATTCAACGCGTTGCAAAGACGGCAACACCGAGCGAAAAAGAAATTCACGCAGAGTCACCCGATCACGGACCACGCCTTCCTGCACGAGCCCTTCCAACCCAAACGAGTGCGCGTAGCTCCCCGTCGGGTAGAACGAATCTCCCGCCTGCAACAAACTAACCAGCCAGACGGCAGATGCGCCGGATGGTGCAGCGGCTTGACCCCAGGACGCTTCGGGCGCGCCAAGCGCGTTGTGGTCAACGCGCGCCACCTTAGTGCTTATGGCTTTGTCCGAGCTCATGGGAAGATTGCACGCCACGCACGAAACGGCCGGAGCGAAAAATTGCGATTGTCGGTTTGTACGGGACCTTCAACCGGTCCAGCAGCTGCCGCACGGCAGGTTCATCCAGCGCCAACAAGCGGTTCGACTCCGCGGAAAGTTCCAAATGCAAATTGCCAATCGCCCAGCCAATGCCGGCTGCCGCCGAAGGGGCAACGTCAAGTGGAACCTCGATCACCGACTCGGCTGGCTGGTGGATCACATATCTCGCGGTGGTCGTTTGCCAGATCGTGTCACCGTCCCGAAGAGGTGCGGCGAGTTCGCACCCAAACTCCGTCCCATCCTCCGCTAGTCCACGCCAGATCCGTTTCGCCAGTCGCAGCCGCTCCACGCGCACCGCGATTTCGATCAAAGAAGAATTGGGTTGGGCAATCGGTGCTCGGATCAGGTTTAGCATGACAAAAAACAGAACCACGGGCTACGGAGCCAGCAGCGGAATCAATTGATCACGGAACCGTCGATAAATCCTGAAATCCTTTGAATCCACTGTCACGAGTTTGGCTCGTGGATACAGCTCACTGAGCATGACAAGCGACGCATCTCCTGCATCCATTCGATTAAATTTCATCATCAGCTCTTGGGTACGCAATAGATGTTTCGGCCAGAGAGCATGAAGGACCACCGCCCCTTCCCGCACGAGGGTGAGCAACGCCTGAACCGTCGCAGTATTGCCACCCAGCTGATAGCAGGCCTCGCCCAGAACCACCTCAGTGGTATGCAACGCACCACGACGCGTTTTAAGAGCGTCAACGCTCCAACGATGCCACTGATCCGAGGAATTCAGCCAGCCAATCAACGGACCCGCATCAACGAGGGTTTTAACGTCCATAGCCTTCACGCGTGGAAAGATCGCTTGGCCCCTGAAACATGCCTTTGAAACGACTGGCCAGCTTGACAAAATCCGGTGCGCTGTCGGCCACCTCTTTTTCCAACGCTCGCCGCGCCAGCGAGGAAATCTTCTCGCCCCGCTGCCGGGCAACTGCCCTCAGTTTCTTGTCGAGTGTCGCTGGAACTTTAACGGTAAGTGACGGCATGGTCTTACCGTGGTCTTACCGGTGCCCAACGTCAAGTATCCCGGCATAAGAAGCCCCACCGTTTCAGGGCTGATTTGTTTCGATCGCAACCGGCAAGGTGGTGGAGCGTTAGTCGAAAAAGCTGACGGGGTGCGGTCAGGCCCGCTGGAGTGTGGGC
>JAYVMJ010000690.1:0-3628 GCA_043759025.1 Verrucomicrobiota bacterium
GTGCGTGGAGCGATCAACTTGACGATTTTCCCGGGACCGCCAGCGGCCTGACCGAGTCGCAACGTGACTGAAACGGGTTCGTTGGCGTTGAGCCGGGCGGGCAGGGGAATGATCGTCTGCTCGCCGTCCAAGCGCGCATTGGTCGTTTCGCCGTCGACGCGCGCCTCCCATAATTTCACGCCGGCCGGGATGACAACCCGCAGCGCTTTTTGTCCGCGGGTCTTGACGAAATAGTGCACGTCCGTGACGACCTGTCCGTCACGCGACACCTGGCTCGACAATTTCGCGAAGTCCACGACTTGGTCGACCGTTTCCCCCGGCGTGTACCAATCGAGACTCATTTCCAATTTGAAGGGACGCGCCGTGTATTGATAAACCGCCAGCGCCGGCGACGTGGTCAGTAATCGAAATTCCGCGGGCAATTCCAGCGGTTCGAGGCGCAACAACCCGCCTTCCGCATTTTTGATTTCATGTTTCACTTGGAGCGGACTCACGACCTCGATGTAGCCGCGCTCGGATTGAACGCCGAGCGGACGCACCTCGCCGGGAGTGATTGTCCCGCCGCGCGCGCTCAACGGTTGCTCAAAGGTGACGAGCAACGTCGCGGCCCCCAGCACGGGTTGGTGCAACGACACGATCACTTGGTTGCCTTCGCGCCGCCAGTCGCGGCGAACATTTTGGCCGATGACATCGATATTGCCGACGGACGCGGGCACTTCGATCCGCCATTCGTTGGCCGGCGCGCCGACCACGAAATAATTCAACAACACGCTGCCGTAAACGACGCCTTGCTTGACGGAATACAGGTGAAATGCGTCGGCTAGGATGCTTTGGCCGAGCGCTTCGATGCGCAGGGCTGCGGTCCAGTCGGCGTCGCGCAATCGCCACGCTTGCTGGAGACCGGGTGTCTGGCGGGGAAAATAGCTCAAGGGGACTTCGACGAGTTGATCGGTCTTCGCGGGGGTCACGCGATAGCCGGGAGTCGCCACCACGCCGATGTGGCCGCGCACGGTTTTGGCGTCGGGATAATGCAACGCGGGTAACGTCCAATCGCCTGCGGCGGCGGCCTGGTTTTTCTCCAAACGCAATTGCAGTAATTGCCGTCCCTCGATCGGCCGACTGAAAAGTACCTTGAGCGTGCGATAGCCGCCGGCGGCTTCAGACTCCGCCACATAGTCGCTCACGTCGCCGCCGGTCACGGCGGCGACGGTGTAGTCCGCCGGGATTTGCAATGACCACTCGCGCAACGCGGCCTCGCGCACATCGAGTTCGATGCTCGCATTGATCGCGCGATCCGTCTCGGCGAGTTCATACGTCGTAATCGCGGAGACGCCGACCTCCGGCTGGATCTGTGACGCGAGCAGACGGTAGTCGTAGTTCGCCGAGGGAAAACGATAGACGAAAACCTGCCTCACGCCTTGTTCTGCGGCGTCGCCGGGAAATTGCGCGGGTGCGAGCTGCATCATGCCCGTCGTGTCCGCGACTTCGAGCCGGACCGCGCCGCTGTTGGCGATGCGCAGAAATCCGGAATGACGCACAACGCCCTCGGGCACCACGCGCAACGGCTCGGCCCGCACCGGAAATCCGCCGAGCTCCGTTTGACTGCGGACCACCAGTGATCCGTCGGTTTCGATCGGCCGGCTGAACCGCACCTCAAGCACGCGCCCGGACTTGTCGCTGTCGGGGATAACTTTCCATCCGACGACATTTGCGCCGTCCACGCCGATGATTTCCCCGGGCCCGTCCAGCCGGCAGCGGACGCTTCCGAGTTTACCTTGCAGGATGCGAAATTCGATTTGCGACGACTGACGCAGCAACCCCGCGCCGAGACGCACCTCGGTGCGCTCGGAGCTGGTGAAAAACAAAGTGCCCTCGGATTTCTCGCGAGTCTTTTTCCACGCCAGCGCCGCCGCACCGTCGGCGGGCAGAAATCCCTGCCATCCTTTCGCCGTCGATGTCGGCAGGATCGGCGAGTCGGGATTGAAACTCACGCCCGCGCCCAATCCTTCCAGTTGGACCGGGACCACGGCCCCGGCCGGCATGAAAAAATCCAACGTGCGCCAGTCGCCATTTTCGCGGATGGCGGCGACGAAGGGAAGGTCGATGGGGAAAGTGCCTTCGCGGTCACCAATGAGATCGTAGGCGAATCCGCCGTCCTTGAATTCTTCCAACTCAATATGCCAGCCGTCCCCAGCGGTTTTTTCGCTCAATGCGGCGTTGCCTTGCAGGACGCGCACGTGCGCCCCGGCTTTCCCGACGTGGAACTGGCCGCGCAGATGAAAATTGACGCTACCTGAATTGCCGGCGAGTTGACCGGTGAGTTGGGCACCGAGCAGTTCTGCATCGGCGAGGGCCGCGCCGCGCGGAAACAGCTTCACTTCGAGGCGGGCGTCGCCGCTGGAGACAAACTGCCAGCGGTCATTGGCCAAATTTGTTTCGTTCTCGCCGTACGGCACAAGTCCGGTGGCGTTGACCATCCGCAACGCAATGCCGGCGTCAGTTCGCAGGATGATGTTCGCCGCAAACCCGACGGCGTCACCCGGCGTGACCAACAGCACTGACAATTGGCCGGGAATAGCCGGCTTTTTTAGGCGCATTCGCACAATCAAATCCAAGTCCTGCGAGCCGGACACAGCAATGACGGGCAGTGGCCGGAGATCGAGCACGCGTTTGGGTGCAGTGGAACCGGGCGGGGGATTGGCGATTTGTCGCACCGACCAATCGAGCAATCCCGGACCGGAGACGTCGATGATATCGCCGTCGCCGGAAAGACCGAGCGTCAGCACTTCTGCTTTGCCCTGCAAGCGGTGGATTTTGATCCGCGCTTCACCGGTGATTTCATCCACGCCGATGCGGGTGTTTTGCTCGACCGTCGCCGAAAAGAAAAGCGGCAGCGGTGCCCGGATGCCCTTGGCGTCGATGACGAGGTGTCCGCCGTCGGGCGAGAGCGTGGTGGTGACACTGGCGTTGTCGGGCGAGGGCTTGGGTGCTGCGGTAAGTTGGAGCGCGCCGGCCGCAACCACGAAAAGGGAAAAGACGCGGCGGAGGAGGGAAGGGTTGATTAACATTTTTGCGTGCATGGCGGAGTCCTTGGTCTTTTTGCGGTTAACTTTTTGAATTTAAAGGGATCGAATGGAGATCGTGATTATTTTTAGGCGCGCCGAGCGCACGCGGTTCGTTGCGAATGAACTTTAGTGAGCGCTTACTCCCCGGTTCGTTGACGTAATTGGCCGAACATCGTGACGAGTTCCTGGACTCGCGGCTCGTTGGCGTAATGACTGCGGAGAGTGTTGATGACCGGAGCGAGATCACCGAGTTTGATCGCGTCGGCGACGGGGCCGCCGCGCAGTTTTTCGGCGAGCAGCGCGGAGACGCCGGCGAGTTGCATGCTTGGAGCGGCGCGGTCGAAGGCCGGAGCTTGCGGATCGTAGGAAAGCGTCCACGAACGCTCGACCATGGTGCCGGAGGCCGCGTCGCGGAAGCGCACGAAGACTTCACCGAGATCGCCTTCGCCCTGCGGCAGCGGTTCCACTTGATAGACGGCGACGGCGGCTTCCTCGGCGGCGAGCTCGGCGGCATCGACCTTGTCGTTGCGAAAATCCTCTTCGCGGAGGCGATGCTGCTCAAA
>JAYVMJ010000691.1:0-2512 GCA_043759025.1 Verrucomicrobiota bacterium
GGAGGATAAGCGTGTCATGCCACCGTCCACCCTGCACACCTCGGTCAGAGTCGCCAGACAATAATGCACCTCTTGCTCTAAAATAACTTACATGGCTTCGCCGGATGACCGTGGCGGCTGAACGGCTTCGCTTGTTTAGTCTAGTCATTTCAGCGACAGAACATCAGCGTGGCGGGGGAAGACGACAGCGGGAGTCGCAGCCGCTCCATTGGGATTGAGACGCTACGATATTTTTGAAAATGCTCTGGGGAGTATCTTCAAACTCGTTTGTCATTTTGAACGAAGTGAAGAATCCACGGCAGCGAACGTGATGCCACGAGCGAGCACATGGATTCTTCGCTCCGCTCAGAATGACGGTAAACGGGAAATCATGGGGTTTGAAAACACCCCCGATTGATAATTGCACGAAAAGGTGACGAAGCTGATTGAGGTAGGGCGCTTTATCCCTAAAGCGCCGTTCAGGGTTCGCGACGACGATAGCAGCGTGCGAATCTCCCGAGGCGGCGGTTAAAGGATATACCGCGCTACCTCCCTGCCTGCGGCTTCGCCTCCTTCAGAGCGCACTGTTCGATGTTTTTCTGGCGAGATATCGACGTCAGCCGCTGGCTCCCCACGACGAACAACGCCGGTGCAGGCATGGGGCAATTCGGGAAAATCACTGCGCTCGCTGATCTACCGAAAGACTCCCTCCTGCTCGCCTGCGTGCGCGCCGCGGTGCAACAACGGGAAGCACCGGCGTCCAAAGTCAAACGCGCGCGAAAGCGCGGGAAGGAACTGCCCGCGCCGGCCGACTTAAAAAAACGCTCGCGACGAACGCCAAGGCCGCGGCGACCTTTAAGAATTTTCCGCCGAGCCACCGGCGTGAATACATCGATTGGATCACGGACGCCAAGCGGCTCGAAACCCGCGAGAAGCGTCTCGCCACGACAATCAAATGGCTCACGACAGGCAAATCCCAGAACTGGAAATACCAGGAAACCCGCCGAAAAAAGTAACGGTGTTGGACGCGCTCCCTCGGATTGCGTGATTGGCAATGACGACCGTGAGTAGCGAGCATCGAGGAGTGGATGCCGGGCAGAGCGATCGGGTATTATCGGGCGCGGCTCATTCTGATTTGATCGTAGGTTGCGTGCTCGTGGAGCAACTGCTATGGGTGGAATATCCTCACGCCGCGTCGGCAAAAATTCACTCCCAGCAGGCAATGCCATGACGGACCGGGATTAAACGCGGAGCAGCGGAGGACGAGAAGAGTCCGAACAAAATCCCATCCCGTCCTCGATGAGCGGACGCCTCCGGACCAAATTCCGGAGACGATCAGTCGAAGGGGACTTTGAAAGTTTACGTGTCTGCATTCAGCGAAACTATTAGTGGTTAACCCGACGACGAAAGTACCTGGAGCCACCCGTACACATTTTCAGCAGCCTACTGAAAAAATCCTTCGGCGTGGATCACACCCGCGTCTTCCTCGTCGTCGGGCTGGCCGGCTTCCCAGCAGGATTCGGGAAAGGCTGGCTGGCGTTGCATCCATCGCACGGCACACATTCCATCCGTGAGCGCCTCGTGCAGGGCCGAGCCAAAATCATAGGCGCGGCCGTCGAATCCCGCCTCCGCCACGGCCTGGTCGATCCCCAGCATGACGGCAAACATCCGGCCCCGGATTTCCGGAATGAGGACGTCGACCGTATCAAGGCCTTTTTCAAGGTTGGAGCGACAGCCATCGAGATTTTTGCTATGATGGGAACGACACGACTCGGGCCGCGCCTCATAAATCGAACAACTCCCTTCGCGCAGCAAGGCGCAGGGTGTTTTCAACGCCGCGCGTTCATCCATGGTCCGGCCGCAATAAGCCGCCCGGTGGGTTGCGATGCGGACGATGAGCGCTTCGAAGTCGGCGGGTGGGAAGTGAGTTTGAATGTATTCGGCGGCGAGCAACACCTCGTGTGCCTGCGCGCCCACGGGCACGTGGCAGCAAGTGCCGCAGCCCCCCCGGCAGGATACCAAGGCCCGCGCCGCCGCAGGGGCGGTCGCGTACGCGCGGTCGAACCCCAAATGAGCCGAGCGCAACACCGCCAGCAAGTCAGCCGGGTTGCCCGTTTTTCTCAGCCGCTTAAGCACCGCCCCACCGGTTTTTTCAAACAGGTATTCCTCTTCAAGTGAAAATCCGCCGCTCATTTCACCTCACTAGGACGTCAAAATGACTCATTACAAGACCCGTCAAACCCGGCGCCTCAAAAATGCGCGTTCGGTAAGAAGCGTCCCGCACTCGCTCGCAAGTGGTCGCGATTGATTTCTGGAACCGACTATCTTTGATATAAATCCCAGCAAGCTGTCCCTTTTCTGGTTCTCACTCAAGGATCCCATCCCAAAGAATCTTCCGCCCGTCCGAATACTCGTTCGTTTTGCTCACTTGATTCTTTTGCCAACTGTCGCGCCCTTTCTAGCAGCCTGTCGGACTTAGAAAATGAAGGCTATCTGGCACCACGTATTTGCCCGAAAAAATTTATTCAAAGGC
>JAYVMJ010000692.1:0-3677 GCA_043759025.1 Verrucomicrobiota bacterium
GGAGGATAAGCGTGTCATGCCACCGTCCACCCTGCACACCTCGGTCAGAGTCGCCAGACAATAATGCACCTCTTGCTCTAAAATAACTTACATGGCTTCACCGGATGACCGTGTGCAACAGCCCCTACCGATCTCCAACGGACACCGCTGCGCTCCCGCTCACCCTCCCGTCGTTTCTCCCCGTGACGCAATCTTGAACGCGGCGATTTGGTCGGGACTGCCGAGCAGAAGCAGATCGTCGCCCGAGGATAATTTTTCCGCCCCACCCGGATTCAACATCCGCACACCGTTGCGGTTGATTCCCGCCACCTGCACCCCGAAAGTCGTACTCAACGCCAATTCCGCCAACGTGCGTCCGTAGAGTTCGCTGTCGTTCGGCAATTCGATCGACTCCATGCGAACCTCGTCGAAATTGGAAACGGTCGGCGCACCGGATGCCAGTTGCAAAAACTCCTTCCCGGCCGCCACCTGCTCCGCATCGCCCAACAGCAGCACTTTGTCGCGTGGATACAGCACCATTTCGCGCGTGGGATTACCCACCATGACACCCTGCCGGTCGACGCCGGCAACCGTGCAACCAAATTTGGAACGCAACGCCAAATCGCCCAAGGTGCGCCCGCGACAGTCCGCCAGATCGGGTAGGACGCAGTCGATCAGCGTGAGATTCCAATCACCATGCGCCGCCAGCCACGGTGCGGTAGAAACACTGAATTTCTGGTCTTCCACAAACCGCTCCTGCAACTCCACCTCCAACACGCTGTGCCAGTAAATCAATCGCCGGCGCAACAGCAGGAAGGTCAAAAGCACCACCGCCACCGCGGCCAGCGGCAACCAGCGAGCCATTCCGTTAATCGGAAGAATCGCTCCCAGCCAAAGCAACAGCAGGAGCGCCGCTCCCGCTTTCAGGCCGGCTTCCACAATGGGGGCCAGCAGCGCGCCTTTCGGGTGGCCCGACGTACTGACCTGCGCATACAGCAAGGCCAACGCGGAGATGTTGCGCCAGATGGCGATCACCGGCGCCAGCGCGATCAACACCAACACGCTCCAGAAAATCAACTCCGCCCCGCGCGGCACGGAGCGATCGACCGGAAGATAATCCCGCACCAGATTAAACATCTGCTCGGAGAAAACCATGAGCCCGGTCACCAGGAAAATCTCCACCGCAATCTGGATCACGCGCTTTTTGCTGAGCTGCCACAGCACGTTTTTCTGCCGGCGCTGCTGGATGCGCTCCAACAGCCGGTGATAATATTCCTCCCACGTTCCAAGCCATTCGGGCTGGCGCTCCGCGACCCAGCTGCTGATTTTTTCCGAATGCCGGATCAAAAGCGGCCCCACCAAGGTCGTGACCAGCGACACGCCGACGGCCAGCGCTTGGAATCGGCGGGGCACCGCTCCGGAAACCACGCCCAATTGCGCGATAATAAATGAAAACTCCCCGAGCGCCGTCACGGAAAGACCCACCCGCAGTGATTCCCGGGTGGACCCGCCAATAACGAGCATTCCAATCGTCACCGCAAACGGCCGGGCGACGAGCACAAAGGCCGACACGCCCGCGATCAAGAGCCAAGAATCAAGCACCGCCTTGATATCGATCAACATGCCGATCGAAACGAAAAACACTGCGCTAAACACGTCGCGCATCCCTTCAAAGGCACGCCCGACCTGAACCCTGTGCGGAGTTTCCGCCACGATGGCACCGAGCATGAACGCGCCCAAAGCGAGGGAAAATCCCGCCCGGTCGGCCAGAAAAGCGAAGACGAACAACAGACCGGCAACCATGATCGTGGGCAATTCATCTCCCGCGCTAAGACTCATTTTTTTCAACAGCCATGGCACCGTCAGCATGCCGCCCACGCCGGCGAGGCAGATGAACGCTCCCAGCAATCCGAGCGTGGTGCCGATCTCCGCCTTCGCCCCGCCGATGTGCACCAGCGAATTCAGCACTGTGAGCATGACGATCGCCACCACATCCTCCAACACCGACACGCCCATCGCGAGCTGGCCGGATTTCTCGTGGGTCGCGCCGATCTCGTTCAAGGTTTTGCTGATAATCGCCGAACTGGAAACCATCACCATCGCCGCGAGAAAAGCAGTCTGAACGTTCGACCAATCCAGCGCCCCGCCCACCGCGCGGGTGAGGTTGTACATGATGATCGCACCGGTGAAAGTGGCGATCAACAGCGACAGGCCCAACCGCCGAAGCTTCCGCAGACTGAGCCCCATTCCGATGGAAAACATCAGGAAAACCAGCCCGATCTGGGCCAAGGTCTCGATCCGGGTAACGTCTGAGACCAACGAAAAGGGCGGGGTGTAAGGTCCGACCACCATGCCGGCCATCAGATAGCCGACTACGACGGAAAGCCCCGCGCGGTGGCAGGCCCAACCAACGAACCCCGCCACCAGCATCACTACCGCCAAATCCTTGATGAAATCGATTCCGTGCATCGCGTCTTGTTGGTCTTTAAGACGGCACAATCATTCCATCCGTCAAGCTTCAGCCCGACAAATGTAACCGCCATCACTCAACTTCACCAATTGCGTCCCAAAAATGCGGACTGCGGCTGGTAAGAGTCCTGCCACCCTCCTTCCGCCCCGGAAAAATCTCCGGGACGGGAGGGGAAGCCGCTTAAGGCTTCAAAGTCTTGAGATAAGCCAGCGTCAATGGGATGTTCTCCAACGGCGCGGGGGTTTCATCCTCGATGAAATAATATTTCACGCCGATTTTTTCCGCCGTCCCGATGACCGCCTTCCAATCGATCTGGCCCGAGCCCACGGCGACATTGTCCGTGTCCGGCGCATGCCCGGTCGGCTTGCCGTACGGGGCTCCCTTCCGAATATCCTTCACATGCAGCGCCGACCAGCGGTTCGGATATTTCTCCAACAGCTTCACGGGGTCGCCACCACCATGGTACACCCAGAACACATCCATTTCAAAGGATACGTATTCGGGGTTAGTGCCCCGGATGATCTCGTCGAGCAGCGTCTCACCGCCGGTGGTGGGAATAAATTCATAACCGTGCGGGTGGTAGCCAAATTTCAGGCCCGCAGCATGGAACGCGGCACCCCACTTGTTAAAGTCATCGATCGTCTTGTGCGCGATCGTCGCATTAAACGCACCCTCGTGTGGTATCCACGGGCAAATCACCATCGTGGCACCGATCACCTTCGCGTCGCGAATAACCGTCGATACGTCCTTGGTGAGCGCTTCATAACCCACGTGCATGCTCGGAGAAGTCAGGCCGTGGGCATCCAGCGCGGCGCGAACCTGCGTTGCCGTCATCGTTCCGACGCTGCCACCGCCCTCTACTTCCTGAATACCCCACTCCTTCACCAAATCCAAAGAGGCCGGCAGGCCCTTGGCCAAGGTCGTGGCTCGCAGGCTCCACATCTGAAGTCCGAGATGATCATGAAAGTCAGCCAACGCGCTGGCGGAAATCATGGCGGTGGCCAATACGGCAGTAAGGGGAAGTCGTAATTTCATAAATCAGGGGTTGATGTTCGAAGTACTCCCTACCCGTGACAAAGTTCGGAGCAACCGTCGACACCTTATTCCATCCGGGACCGGGCAATCCTACCATGGCTCTTTTCAAGCAATCGAACTCACCGAAATTTCCCGGATGCCTTCGCCGGGTCCCCCACCCTCAATTTGTCGCCCCGCGAGCTCTCACAGAAAG
>JAYVMJ010000693.1:0-11529 GCA_043759025.1 Verrucomicrobiota bacterium
GTGCGTGGACACGCCCGGCTGTTTTTTCCGGAGTTTGAATTTGAAACAGAAAAGGCAGCCAAAATCGATATGCTGGCCGAACTTCAGGACCCCAGTAACACAATCCGCGATTACTTTTGCTATCTGATGCTCGATTTCTCCGCCGTCGATCCGGAGCTGGAGCTTGAGCCTTTGCGTGAGGCCTTTCGCCTCGCGGGAGAGTTGGGTTGGGATGCGCGCCTTGAGACAATGGCGGTGAAGGAACTTAAACTTAAGAAAGCTGAGGTGAAAAAGCTGCGCAGCGAAACCCTCGCCAAAGAACCGGATCCTGAAAACAAGGAGGAGGCGTCATGAGCGAGATGCCTTCAGCGTTTCTGGTTTTTCTTCGACGTGGTTGTGAGGCCGGTGGTTTCGGCACCGACGATGTTCTGGCGGCAGTCCTGCCACTGTTTGAGCAGATTGCCGGCCTGCATGAAAATGGCCGGGTGGCACCGCTCGATGGGGTGGGAGGGATTTTGGTCGACGAGACGCAACTGCGGGTCGACTCGGCGCAAAACACTTCACCAAGGAAAAATGCCAGCCGGGTCGAATCGTTGCAAAAACCGGCAGCGACCGCGCTTGAAATAATTGGTGAGAAAAGACGGACCTCCGAACTCGATGACGGACACTTAAAGGAAACCAACCTTAGCATCGGAATACCGGGCGAGGAGGTTGCTCGGCCGGTTTATCTGACCGGATATGTCAGTTGGGAGCATCGGTGTGGTCACCACGACCAATTGACCGATATCTTTTCCGCCGGCCTGATTCTTGCCAGTCTCGCTTGCGGACTCGATTTTACGGAGCCCGAGGATCTCGAGCTCTTCGTTAATAATCGGAATAATCTGTTCGCGTTGAACAAGCAGCTGCATCCGGTGTTGGCGGGGATGATCCTGCAGATGACGGAGCTGAATCGGCACCGACGCGTGCAGACGCTGGAGGTGGTCGTGCAAAGGTTGCGGCGTTATCGGGATCAAACCGCCGACTACGAGGTAGATTTCACGCGGCTGAAGGGTTTCAGGGAAAGCGCCCCCATCGAGCGTAGTCAGATTCTTCTCACCCACCTGCGCAATCGTCTGTTCGAGATCTCACGGCGCAACCGACTGATCCACTTCAAACCTACGCTGCAAACCCTG
Organism: Verrucomicrobiota bacterium; assembly: GCA_043759025.1. GTDB lineage: Bacteria > Verrucomicrobiota > Verrucomicrobiia > Opitutales > Opitutaceae > Lacunisphaera. The sequence goes on from JAYVMJ010000693.1 coordinate 1,152, forward strand.
AACCTCACGCTGGCGTCGGTGCCATTGCTTCTCGATCACCGCAATATCAAGATCCCCCAGCTTTTCCTGTGGCACGACCAGATCGCAAAGGCGCTCGCGAGTGGCGAGTCGATTGTCCTCGGTCAATATCTTCGCTTTGAAGACGCGCCCTATGCAGCGGGTGTGCTGGACCAGATCATCGCGACGGAGAAGCGTGACCGCAATGAGTTCGGCTTTGCGCAACTCCGCCTGGTGATTTGCTTTCTGCGCTGGCATAATTTGAAGGAGACTCCGGGGGAGCGGATTCATTCGCCGCTATTGCTACTCCCCGTCGAGCTGGTTCGGCGGAAGGGCGTGCGCGACGCCTACGTGCTCAAGCCGCTCAGCAGCGAGGCCGAAGTGAATCCCGCCCTCCGCCATCATCTGAAGCAACTTTACGGTCTCAACCTTCCGGAGATCGTGGACTTGGCTGAAACCAATCTGGACACGTTCTATGAACTGTTGGTGGGACAGATCCGGGCCAGCGAACCCGGCGTGACGTTGACCAAGCAAGATCGGCCGCAAATCGAGTTGATCCATGAACGAGCCCGTCAACGCCTCGATCAATTTCGTCGCCGGCAGCGTCTGTCCAACCGCGGGGAACGCCAGTTTGATACCTTCGATTACAGCTACGACCGCGACCGCTTCCATCCACTTGGATTGCAGCTCTTCCTCAAGCAAGTGAAGCCTGCGCGACCACCTTTCGGAAATGTGTTGAAGGCGCCAGTCCCAAGGCAGCCGAATCTTGTGGATCCAGTCGAGCCGTCGGCGCCGGTGGAACCAGGGCATTCCGAAAAGGAGAAGGGGCTGTACACCGTCCGCGAACAAAGGGACACCGGGAATCCGTACCAATGGGATTTCGACCTGTGCAGCCAGACCCTCGGCAATTTCAATTATCGGAAGATGTCGCTGGTGCAGGACTATTCGGCACTGCTTGAGAAGACGCTCTCGAGTAAATCCTTTGAGTCGATCTTCTCCCTGCAACCGCGCCCAAGGGACAAGACTCCGATCATGGCACTGCCTTTGCGCGAACAGTTTCCCGTGGTTGAGTGCGATCCCACCCAGACGCTGGCCGTGGCGAGGGCAAGGGAAGGAGAAAGCTACATCATTCAAGGGCCGCCGGGCACAGGCAAATCGCAGACCATCACCAATCTAATCGCCGACTTTGTGGCGCGCGGCAAACGTGTCCTGTTCGTCTGCGAAAAGCGCGCGGCGATCGATGTCGTATTTCACCGTCTTGGGCGGCAGGGACTCGATGAACTTTGCTGCCTGATTCATGACTCCCAGACCGACAAGCGTGAATTCATCCTGAATCTGAAGCAGACCTACGACAAATTTCTCAACCAGCCGCTCGATGAAAAAATCGAGTCACGACGGGCGGAATTATTGCAGACCATGGAACTTGAGCTGGCCGCCCTGCAGCGCTGGAGTGACGCCTTGGAGTCCCAAGTGGCTGGCTGTAGTATCACGGTCCGTACTCTGTTGGGCCGGTTGGTTGATCTGCATGGCCAACAAGTCGAGTTGGATCCAGTCTCGTTCGAGCAAGTTCCTGCGTACGGTCTTTGGCAACCGAACGCCGAAATTGTGCGGGCGTTGGTCGCTGGCCTCAGGCGCTTGGGTGGCACCGCTTCACTGTCGGCGCATTCCTTTCGACACCTCACTGAACGTGCCCTGACGGGTCCGCATCCGCTGGCGACAATCACTGCAGCGGTCGTGGAAAGTGAAGATCTTTTGGGTAAGTTGACCACGGCACTGGAACCATTGGGTGACACGCTCGCGGTGCAGACGTTGAGCGATATCGAAGCGGTGGTGGCCTACGCGGCCAGTATCGCTCCGCTGGCTGCCGCCGACGCTCTCGATCTCCTTAGCCTAAAAGGAACACGGACCAAGAAAGTGTTGAAAGCAGTTCGCGAATGGCGCGCAGCTGAGAAAGCGCTGGAGAAAGAGCGTGCCAACAATGATGGCTGGAAAAATCGGTTGCCACCAGCAGACACGACCGCGGCCCTGGCGCAGGCGAAGTCAGTTCAGACGTCATTTCTTCGGTGGATCAGTCCAACCTACTGGAGTCTGCGGAAGATCATGTTGGCACGTTACGATTTCACCACCCACGCGGTGGCGCCCGCTTGGTCGCAAATCCTGGCGAATCTCCAGAGTGAACATGCGGCGACTGCGGCCTGTGAACAAGCACAGGTCAAAATGACGGACGAGTTTGGTGAACTGGATAGCGATACTGGCGTCGCGTTGTTGGACGCTCTGCCTGCCCAAGTGAATACTTTGCTGCCCGCTGCCCGGGCGCTGCACTCTTATCTCATCGAAAATTCTGAGGCGACATACGTAGTCGAAAATCTCGAGGCCATGGTTCAGACCATAACCCGCCTCCGCGAATGTCTGGGCTTGTCGGTGGCAAACTATTCACACCTGAAAAGTACTGAACTCGCAACCGAGCTCCATCAATTGCGAAACGATCTGGTTTGGTTGCCTGATGTGTTGCCGCTTTTGCTGGACGCGCTCCGCCTACCGGCGGACTTGCAACAAGCCTTGCGCCAATTGCCGCTGTCGGACGACCAACTCGAAGCCGCCATGGCACGCAAAAGCCTTGCCTCGGTCTATCTGCAAAATCGCGCGTTGGAGGCCACCGATGGTAATATGATCGGCCGGCGGGTGGCCCGGCTGGAGACCGCCCACCATGAGTGGCTCGCGCTAAATGCGCGTTGGATTCACCAGCGGGTGCGCCGTGAATTCTTACGCAAGGTTCAGCTATCCGCGACATCGGCGACGCAGTTAGCGCCGTCGGAAAAAGAATTGAAGCGGCTCTACGCCACGGGTCGACGTGAGTTGGAACACGAATTCTCCAAGACAATGCGGCATCGTTCGATTCGTGATCTCGCCGATGACGAGACCGGGATCGTGCTGCGCGATCTCAAACCAGTCTGGTTAATGAGCCCCCTCAGTGTGTCGGATACCCTGCCGCTGGCGACCGATGCCTTTGATTTGGTGATTTTCGACGAGGCAAGCCAGATCCTCGTGGAGGAAGCGATCCCCACCGTCTTCCGTGCCCCGCAGGCGATTGTCGTAGGCGACGAGATGCAATTACCGCCGACCAATTTCTTTTCGGCGTCTCGCACGGAAGAGGAACCGCTCGATGGAGACCAGGCCAATTCAGTGGTGGAAGACCTCGATGCCGACAGCTTTCTAACGCAGGCGGCGCGCAATCTGCCTTCGATGATGTTGGGTTGGCATTACCGGAGTCGTTCCGAAGCTTTGATCAGTTATTCCAACCACGCTTTTTATGAGGGCCGGCTACTGACAATCCCAGATCGAAAACTCGCGGTTAGCCAACGAGCCGAAATAGCGGCCAAGGCCGCAATCGACGGCAAAACCAACACCGACGCGCTCCTGGCGCGAAGTGTCAGCTTTCACTTCATGACGGAGGCGCTCTATGAGCAGCGCTGCAATACCATGGAAGCTGAGTATATCGCGCAGCTTACCCGTGAACTGCTCAATCGCGAAACGGGTATGAGCATTGGAATCGTGGCGTTTTCAGAAGCCCAGCAGGGTGAAATCGAATCTGCCCTCAACCGATTGGCGGCAGCCGACAAGGATTTCAGCAACCGGCTCGCGGCGGAATATGAGCGCGAGGAGGCGGGTCAGTTTTGCGGCCTGTTTGTGAAGAACTTGGAGAATGTGCAAGGCGACGAACGCGACATCATTCTCCTGAGCGTTTGTTACGGCTATGACCGGAATCGCCGGATGCTGATGAATTTTGGCCCGATCAATCAGCGGGGCGGAGAAAAACGGTTGAACGTGATTTTCTCCCGCGCGCGAAAACACATGGCCGTGATCAGCTCGATTCGCCATTTCGATATCACCAACGATTACAACGATGGCGCCTGTTGCCTGAGGAACTTCCTCGAATATGCGGTCGCTTGTTCAGTCGGCGACGGCGTCACTGCGAGCCGGGTATTACAGGCGGCCAATCCTCTCGGACCTGCCCGCCACGCAACCGCGAACCACGAGGCAGTCGGGACCCGGCTTGCGGCCGCTCTTCGCGCGAGAGGCCATCTCGTCGAACGCGACGTGGGTCAATCGACCTTTAGATTGCCCCTCGCGATACGCCGTCAGGGCGACGAAAACCATGTGCTCGGTCTGTTGCTCGACGATGACAGCCACTATGCCCAGCGGGATTTGCTTGAACGATTTTTGCTTCGTCCCGGGGTGCTCCGGGCTTTCGGCTGGAAAACGCTGACGGTGTTTACCAAGGACTGGCATCACGACAGGGAAGGAACGATCCGGCGGATCGAAGAGGCCCTGGCAGGATTGGTACTCGAGGTAACCACTCAGGAAGATGCCGTTATTGACACCCTCATTTATCCAGAGGGGGAGAGCCCGGTGATTCCGGTTGTCGAGGAAAGTGCACCACCGGTGATTATTCCTATAGTTTCCAAAGCGAGCACAAGCCTCCGGCAATTCACCTGTAGCGAGGAAGGCGCTGACAAATTTTGGGAGAGCCGTGTAAGTGACTGCCTGCTGACCGTGCATTTTGGTCGCGTGGGCACCAAGGGACAGACGCAGACCAAGACGTTTTCCACTCCAGAGGCGGCGATTCGCGAGCAGGAGAAGCTCATCCGATCCAAACGCAGTAAAGGATACGTCGAGTGTACTCCTCCAATCGAACAAGAGTGAAGGCTTGTCCGGGAGACTGTGAAATGCCCGAAAAGGAGGCGCCCCCCCGTTGTTTCAACCGCGAACGCTTTTGTTTTATGCTCCTTGCTTGGTGGAGGCATCACGATCCGCAGGTAATCCTTTTTTGGTCCCTCATATTCGTGATCACTCACTTATGACCGCGAGCGGATAGCTTTGTTTTTTCCCTTCTTTCAAATCCTTGAGCGGAACGAGATGATGAGCCTCAGTGAAGTCCGGCTCGCCATAGGTCTTCGCAAAATCAAAACCGCAAATCTGGCAGGATAGTCTTCCATGTTTTTTTTCGAAATGCCTTTTTGGTCATTTGCACCAATTCACGACTGCGTTCGCGACGACGGTGCGAGCGCACTTTAGCGCCGCCTTCGGGAGCGCTAAACTCGGGATCAATATCGGTATCCGTACCGATTCCGTCGTCGATAGATCGGCATTTGCCGACTGTCATAATATCAATTGGATGAGCGAAAGAACATGGGATTGGTTGCGATGGAGTTCCGAACAGTCTGATGTCTTGGGTGATCCCGTGGCATTAAAATAATCGAGGTATCGGGCATCACAACAGCCCAAAATGAACCTCCGCCGATGACAATTGGGCGTCGAATAGGCGTTGGGATTTTGCGGATTCGTAGAGACGGAGCATGGGCTTATGCGTTTTGAAATTGGGCGAGCAACCCGCCTACGCGGTCGATGTTGGCTTGCAACGCGGCATCGCCGGTCATGCCGGAGGGAACGGACGGCCAGAGGCCGGCGGGGGTCAATACCTGAGCGGCGGGAGCCAACGCCCGCTCCAGCTCGATGGCTTGAACGGCGGGCGACATCGTCGCCAGTTTGGGATGTTCCAACAGGTCGTTTGTCCGCTGAAATAGCGCGAGTATCACAGGCCATGGCAGCCAGCGGGGAAAATCATTGGCTGCGGGCCAAGTCAGCAAAAAGCGCCATTCGTCTCGGCGCAGGCCGAAGTTTTTTTCACGACCGGTGCGCAGGGCGTAAACGTGGCCGGACGCGGCGAGTTCGTTGAGCACGGCCTGAATGGAGCCACGAAAATATCCGGTGGCGCGAGCAATGTCCGCAGGGTGGCCGGACTCGTGTGCCAACAGCCAAGCCATGACTTCGGCGCGGGTTTGCAGGCCGAAAAGGGCACGGAGTTTGAAAAGGAAAGTCGCGGGCTGATCGGGGCGCGGGGTTTGACTGAGGCCGCGCAATTCGACCGGAGGGCGTTGCCAGCCCCAAGCGAGCCACAATTCAGCGGCGCGGGCAGGCGCGGGCAGATGGGAAAAGAGGGGACGGGCGGTGGCGGTGTAGTCTGGGCCGGGAACGCGCGCGGCGACAGTGCGCCACTTGGGATGGGCCTTGGCGTGGGTGAGCTGGGTGGCCATGGCGGCGAGGACGGAGGCGTCGCCGAGCGCGTGCTCTTTTTGGAAGCGGGCGAGACGCTGAAGGTTGAGCGCGTCGGCGTTGAGCTGAAGCCAGTCGAGAATTTCGTCGAACAGACGCGCATCGTGTCGAGCGACCGCCGTGGAAAAAAGGAACAACGCCTCGGGGTCGATGAGCCAGTCGTCACCCGTGCGGACATTACCAGACACGCCCAACGCCGACCACTGCCGCCAGAGGAAAGCCAATAGGGATTCTCGGAACTGCGCCTTAAAGCTGGTCAGCGAAGTTTCCATGGCCGAGTTGGGTTAGCATCGCTCGAATATTAAAAAGAAAGCCGTCAGAGGGATCTTGGGTGCGCGTCCAGCGGGCGGCGGCGAGCAGTTCTTCGGCAGTGGGCGCGAGGTCGAGCAGGTCCTGGAGGTGGCGACCGCCATCGCGATCCACGGCGGCGTGAAGTTTGAGGAAAATCTGGTCGCGGCGACCGATGAAACTGATGGTGAGCCGGGGGCCGTAGTGGCGGGTAACGAGACGAGCCGCCAATCCCTCGGGCAGGCCGCAGCGGAAAAGAGTATCCTCGGCGACTTGGGCATTGAGCCAACCGGCCGGCAGGTCGAGCTGGGATCGGACGTCTTCGGCGGCGGTGAGCAACCATTCGGGCAAGGGGCGCGGGGTCACAATGTCGGCGGCGTGAATTTGACCGAGGATGTCCACGTCCTGCGTGACCGTGCGGCGCACCAAGCCGAGGGCGAGCAACGAAGAGCCGCCGCAGACGACAAAGTGCTGCGCGGGATGGGCGCGCAGTTCCATCAACTCGGCGAGGAGGCCGAGTGCTTTGTGGAGGGAGTCTGCGGTTAGTTTTGGCATATATTATACTTAAAAAGACCAATATGGTTATTTTATTAGTAATTAAAGCCTAAATTGATACCCCTGCGAAACGGCAACTTGTCGGGAGTTTCCGATGGAAGGTGGCGCGAAAGCAGGGGTGCCGGTCTCCTGGGGTCGTTGAAGTGGCCGGCCTTGGGCATGGCGATTAGAGGCCCAGCTCCTTGAGGTAGCCGATGGGCACATGCGTTTAAAGGCGCTGCAAGAAATCGGGGCCGAAACCGCGCTGTGCCTCGTGTCCGCAGATGACGACGCGTTCATATACAATGACAAGGTCAACCGACTTTCGCTCATCCAAGATGCGAAAACTTTGTGAGTGCTGGGTTGGACTGGCCTACACCGCCCAGTCGGCGCAAAGCAGAGCGGCTTGCGCGAGGACTTCCTTCACGGCTGCTTCCTGAAAATCAGGCGGGTAACCAAAACGATTGAGGATGCGTTTCACCATCACCCGAATTTTCGCCTGAGCTCCCTCACGCAGCGTCCAGTCGATGGTGACACTCTTGCGGACTTGGGTGACGAGTTCAGTCGCGATGACGCGGAGCTTGGCGTCGCCCATCGCTTGGACCGCACTATCATTGGTCGCGAGCGCATCGTAGAAGGCGACCTCCTCGTGGCTCAGGCCAAGTTTTTCGCCGCGTGAGTCGGCTTCGCTGAGTTGTTTCGCCAGTTTGATGAGTTCCTCGATGACGTCCTGGGTGGCGATAGCCCGGTTGTGGTAGGCATTGAGTGTGCGCTGGAGCAGTTCGGAAAACTGACGGCTTTGCACAAGATTCCGTGTCATTCTAATCTTGATCTCATCCTTGAGCAGCTTCGCCAAGAGTTCGGCGGCCACGTTTTTATGTTTGAGTCCGCGCACCTCGGCGAGGAATTGGTCAGACAGGATACTGATGTCCGGTTTAGGCAGCCCCGCCGCCGTGAATACGTGGATGATTTTTCCGTCGGTGGCGATTGCGCCGGAAACCAGCTGACGCACGGCGGCATCGAGTTGGTCTGGAGTCTTGGTAGAGGTGCCAGCTGATTTCATCAGCGCCGCTTTGACTGCTTGAAAAAAAGCAACGTCGTCGCGAATTTCCGTAGCTTCGTTGGTGGCAGCGCACAGGGCAAACCCGCTCGAAAGATCCCTGACCACCTGAACGAAGCGTTTTTTTCCATCTTCTTGCGCAAGGACGTGCTCCTGTGCCGCCGGCAATATAATGAATGTCTTTTTGGCGTTACCGATCACGTCAGCCCAAGCCAGACCGTGGAGCATGCCAGATGCGATTTCATGCTTCTCCTGCATTATCGCGATGGCCTGTGGGGTATCGATGGCGGGTGAACCTTGGCCGCCGCTCTCGGTGTAGGTGGCGAGGGCGTGTTTGAGTTGATCGGCAAGCCCGAGGTAATCGACCACGAGGCCGCCTGGCTTGTCGCGGAAAACACGATTCACGCGGGCGATGGCCTGCATGAGACCATGCCCCTGCATGGGCTTGTCCGCATACATGGTATGCAGGCATGGCGCGTCAAAACCGGTCAACCACATATCCCTTACGATCACGATGCGGAACGGGTCTTTGCTGTCCTTGAAACGGGTCGCGAGTTTCCGGCGCTTCTCCTTGTTCCGGATGTGTGGCTGCCGCGCGTGACCGTCATCGGCGCTGCCGGTCATGACGATCTTTACCACGCATTTCTTTCCTTTCTCGCCTTCGGCATCATCATCCTTGGCACCGGCCCAGTCGGGACGCAGGCGGATGAGTTCATTGGTTGAGATGAAGCAGGGCGATAGACAGCGGCAGCAGAAATTACTCATCACTTTCGCTTTGTCTGGGGTCGCCATCGTGGGATTGAGTAAATTGACGCGTTCACGTCGCGCGGATTCCTCTACGCGCAGTCGGTCCGCCAAGCGTGACGATTCCATCGTGGATCCGGATTGCTTCATTTGTTGCTTGCTCAGTTGCTTCGGGCGCGGGAGTTATTTGTCCATGATCGCAGAAGCAGGTGCTCTCCCTCCCCAGTGCCGTTTTGTACCGATCACGCCCACGGAAATTGCGGGTCCGGTCCGGCTTTGCGCAGTAGTTCAGCAAGGTCCTCAACCGTCGTTGATCCTGCTGCGTTCTTCCTGGCTGGGGCGAGCCTACCTTGGCGCACTCGTGGATGCGAATAACCAGCTGCACTCGTGGCTTGAGTTGTGGGTTCAGTCGGCGGGTGAACGCACCGCGCTCGACGAGCGCGAGGTGGGGACGAACCCCGAGATCGACGCCCGGTGGAAACGTTGGGCCGGATCCTTTGCCAATGATGCGAGGCTCGTCGCCACTGGGTGGGAAGCGTCGCATCCCCAACCGGTGTGGCTCGATGTGGAAAATGCGCGGGCGGTGGTGCCGCACGATGCCAGCTCCGGCGAATGCCATGAACTTTGCACTGATGACGCCGCCCTGATGGTCGGCGGGCTCGATTCTTTCAGCGACTCGGCGCGCCGTTTTTTGGCGCTCAAGGGTCAGCCGGGTGCGGGTTTTCTTTCCTCGCTGGCGGACATTCCGACCGGCGCGCGCGCGGCGGCCGAAGCTTTGCCGGATGGAGGCAAGGGCCTGATCCCATTCAATCCCGAGGCGGGTTTTGTGTTGGTGCGACGGCTGGCGCCGCTCGAATGGGAGGCTTACTCGGGATTACTTTCAGGCCGGACTTTTCGCGGTCTCTCCGCCGGCCGTCCACCGGTGAAACTGGGTGGGCCTTACGCCGCACTCGATGACTGGGACCGGCTCCAGCAAAATGGCGCTTATCTGTTTTCCAGTAGCCGGGGTCGCGCCGGGCGTTTCAATGAGACCTTTCATTTAAAACTTCTGCTGCTGCAATCGATGCTGCAGGAAGTGCGCGCCGCGGTGGCGGCGGTTCAACTGCCTCTGCTCAATCTCGGCCCGACGGCGTTCCGGGTGGACCTTTCGCCCCAAGCTGGCGCACTCCCCGTGCTGTGGACCGCGCGGGCCGTGCTCTCGGAGCCAGCCGCGACCCTTGCGCTGACCGCATCGGGTGAGCTGCGGTATTTCAAACCGGTGGCCGGGTTTACTGCGTCGATCTTCCGGCCTGAAGGAGCCGGCCGCGCGACGCGGGGTCGGGGAGATTTGCGTCTGCGGAAAGTGATGACCTCCGGAGGCCGGACGCTGGTGGAGGCGACGGTGGTTTCGCCGGAAATATCCGCAGCCTCGCCGCGCGATCTGGTGAGCGTGCGGCTGCCTTTGCCCGGTGCCGGCTCGATTGATTTGGTCGGCAACATCGATGCGGCCGAGGCGCTGGCGCAGGGCGAAGCGCGGTTCCGCACGGCCCCGCTTCCGCTCAGCCCGGCGATTCAATCCACCCTGTCCGGTCTGGAGGGCGGGGTTTTCCCCGGCACTCCGTTCGAGACGATACCGTTGCTGAGCACGCCGGTGGACCTTTT
>JAYVMJ010000694.1:0-6913 GCA_043759025.1 Verrucomicrobiota bacterium
CAACTCGGCCGTGAGCTCGTCCATCGACGAGGAAGTCGACAAGCTGCGGTGGTCCACCCTGTGGGGCGCCGACACGGTGATGGATCTCTCGACGGGGCGCGACATCCACCAGACCCGCGAGTGGATTCTGCGCAACTGTCCCGTGCCCGTCGGCACCGTGCCGATCTACCAGGCGCTCGAAAAAGTCGGCGGCCGGCCCGAGGCGCTCACGTGGGAAATTTTCCGCGACACGCTGATCGAGCAGGCCGAGCAGGGCGTGGATTATTTCACGATCCACGCCGGCGTGCTGTTGCGCTACATCCCTCTTACCGCGCGTCGGATGACCGGAATCGTTTCCCGCGGAGGCTCGATCATGGCCAAGTGGTGCCTCTCGCATCACAAGGAGAATTTTCTCTTCACGCACTGGGATGATATCTGCGACATCATGGCCGCCTACGACGTGTCGTTCTCCATCGGTGACGGCCTGCGCCCCGGCTCCATTGCCGACGCCAACGACAACGCGCAATTCGGCGAACTCAAAACCCAAGGTGAACTCACGAAGCGCGCGTGGGAACGGGGGGTCCAGGTGATGTGCGAAGGTCCCGGCCATGTGCCGATGCATCTGATTCCGGAGAATATGACCAAGCAGCTCGAATGGTGCCACGAAGCGCCGTTCTACACGCTCGGGCCGCTCACCACCGACATCGCGCCCGGCTACGACCACATCACCAGCGCCATCGGCGCGACGATGATCGGCTGGCACGGCTGCGCGATGCTCTGCTACGTGACGCCGAAGGAACATCTCGGTCTGCCCAACCGTGACGACGTTCGCGCCGGCGTCATAGCGTACAAGATCGCCGCCCATGCCGCCGATCTCGCGAAAGGCCACCCCGCCGCGCAATACCGCGACAACGCGCTTTCGAAGGCCCGCTTCGAATTCCGCTGGGAAGACCAGTTCAACCTCGGCCTCGATCCCGAGCGCGCCCGCGAATACCACGACGCGCTTCTCCCGCAGGACAGCGCAAAGACCGCGCACTTCTGCTCCATGTGCGGCCCGCAGTTCTGCTCGATGAAAATTACCGACGATGTCCGCCGCTACGCCGAGGAACACGGCATCGACTCCGACGCCGCGCTCGAATCCGGGCTCCAGGAAAAAGCCGGTGAGTTCCGCGACACCGGTGGCGAAATCTACGTCGCTGCGAAACCCTGAGCCGCCGTTGCGATGACTATCCGCGTCAACGACCAACCCCGCAGCGTCTCCCTCGGTGCGACGCTGCTCGACCTGCTCCGCGAGCTCGCGCTTGCGGAGCGCAAGGGCGTGGCCGTCGCGATCAACGATACCGTCGTGCCGCGTTCGACTTGGCCGGCTCACGCACTCGCCGAGTCTGATCGCGTGCTGATCATTCAGGCAACCCAAGGCGGATGAAACTGATCGTCATTTCCCCAGAAGCCGAGGATGCCCGTGAGCCCACCGTGGTCGCGCAACTTTTTGCCGCAGGCTTGAACCATTACCACCTGCGCAAGCCCGCTTGGGGGCGCAGTGCCCTCGCGACGTTCCTACGCGCCGTGCCGGCTGAGTTTCACCCACGCTTTGTGCTGCACTCGCATCACGAACTCGCCGCCTATTTCAGGGTCGGCGGCCTGCATTTCTGCGACGCCGATGGCCCGCCGTCACCCTTGCTCCGCAGTCGCGCCGCGCACGATCTCAGGACACTGCGCATTGCGGCCAACGCCTACGACCGGATTTTATTCAGCCCGGTTTTCGCCTCGATTTCCAAGCCCGGTTACGAACCCGACCCCCGCATTGCGCCTGACGAGCTCAAGGCCATTCTCGCGGGCTCGCGCCGCTCTGAAGTGATTGCGCTCGGCGGCGTCGACCGCTCGCGACTCCCCATTTGTCACGACATTGGCTTCGATGGCGTCGCCGTGCTCGGTGCGATCTGGCAAAGCGCCGATCCATTGCAGGCGTTTAACGAGCTGCAACAAGCCCTCCTCGCTCATGCCGCTTGATCCCGCCCATTTTCCGCCAGTCATGGCCCTTACTCAGGACGGTCTCGGGCTGTCGCACGTCGACCAAGCCCGGGCGCTGACGGCCGCCGGTGCGCGCTGGATTCAGCTGCGAATGAAAAATGCCTCGCCCGATGTATGGCTGGCCACCGCCCGCGAAGTGGTCACAATTTGTCACGACGCTGGTGCGCTCTGTACGATCAACGACAGCGTGGAGATCGCGCTCGCCGCCGAGGCCGACGGCGTCCATCTCGGCAAGCTCGATGGTGACTGGCGCGCCGCTCGCGTTCGTCTCGGTGGGGAAAAGCTGCTCGGCGGCACGGTCAATTTTCCCGTTGACGCCCGGCTGGCCGCTGCGGCCCACGTGCTCGATTATGTCGGTGTCGGTCCGCTGCGTTTCACGACCACAAAACAAAAACTCGCGCCCGTTCTCGGCGTGGAAGGCATTGCCGCGCTGCTGCCCCTGCTCGAAGGTCTGCCCGCTTGGGCGATTGGTGGCGTGCGGCCGTCTGATCTTCCCTCATTACGCCGGGCCGGTCTCGCCGGAGCGGCGGTTTCCTCCGCGCTCTTTCGCGACGGACGCGTGGCCGAAAACTTCCGTGCGTTTGACGACGCGTGGACCATCCAACCCGTTTCCCTTTCATGAACGCCTCTCCGCTGACCATTGCCGGTCTCACGTTTTCGTCCCGCCTCTTTCTGGGCACGGGCAAGTACAGCTCCGGCGCCGTGATGGCCGAGAGCCTTGCTGCATCCGGTACGGAACTCGTCACCGTTGCGCTCCGCCGCGTGCGCACGGGTGGAGCACCCGATGATATCCTCGGCCATCTCGACCGCGCGCGTTACCGGCTTCTCCCCAACACCTCGGGCGTGCGCGACGCGAAGGAAGCGATTCTTGCCGCTGAGCTGGCCCGCGAGGCCCTCGAAACCAACTGGCTGAAACTCGAAATTCATCCCGATCCGAAACATCTGATGCCCGATCCGGTTGAGACGCTCGCCGCCACGCGCGAACTCGTGAAGCGTGGTTTCATCGTGCTGCCATACGTGCACGCCGATCCGGTGCTGTGCAAACAACTCGAGGAAGCCGGTGCTGCGGCCGTCATGCCGCTCGGTGCGCCGATCGGCAGCAATCGCGGCCTGGAATCACGGGCATTCTTGGAAATCATCATCGCGCAGGCTCGCGTGCCCGTCGTGATCGACGCAGGTCTCGGCGTGCCGTCACACGCCGCTGCCGCGCTCGAGATGGGAGCGGATGCAGTGCTCGTGAATACCGCCATCGCTGCCGCGACTGATCCCATCGCGATGGGTCGGGCCTTTAAACTAGGCGTCGAAGCCGGCCGCCTCGCCTACGAGGCCGGGCGGGCATCGCGGGCAGCCGTGCCGGAGGCGGTGGCTACTTCGCCGCTTACTGCGTTTCTGGGAGCCTGAGAACCATGCGTACTTTCGTCGATCTTTGGAGACAACACGATTTCGCCAGCACCGCTGCATCCATTGCGAGTCGCACGCCGGCTGACGTCCGTCGCGCGCTCGACCGCGTGCGCGCCGGTCTGGACCTCGGGGATTTACAGGCGTTGCTTTCGCCGGCCGCCGCACCGTTTCTCGAGGAGATGGCTCAACTCAGCCAGCGGCTGACCGTCGAGCGCTTCGGCCGCACGATGCAGCTCTATGCGCCGATGTATCTCACGAATGTTTGTGCGAACATCTGCACCTACTGCGGTTTCAGTGCGCAGAATCGCATTCCGCGCAAGGCGCTCAACGACGCAGAAATCCTCGCCGAAGCCGACGTGCTGCAACGCCACGGTTTCGAGCATGTGCTGCTCGTGACGGGTGAGTCGTCCCGCTACGGCGTGGCTTACCTGGAAAACGCCCTGCGGTTGCTGCGTCCGCGCTTTTCCGGTCTTTCCATCGAGGTGCAGCCGCTCGACCAGCCCGATTACGAGGCGCTCGGTGCCGTCGGTTTGAGCACGGTGCTCGTCTACCAGGAAACCTACGATCCGGCGGTCTATCCTTTGCATCACCTCAAGGGCCCGAAGTCCAACATGGCTTACCGGCTTGAAACCCCGGATCGTCTCGGACGTGCTGGCGTAAAAAAAATCGGTCTCGGCGCGCTCTACGGATTGTCCGACTGGCGCGCGGATGCGTGGTTCACAGGTCTGCACCTGAGCTATCTGGAGAAAATTTTCTGGCGCACGCGCTACAGCCTGTCGTTCCCGCGGCTGCGTCCGCACGAGGGCAGCGAAATCGCCGTCACGCCCTTCGGCGAACGCGATCTAGTGCAGGCGGCCTGTGCGTTCCGGCTGTTCAGCCCCGAGGTCGAGCTGTCGCTCTCGACCCGCGAGAGTTCTCACTTTCGCAATCACGCCTATAAACTCGGTTTCACGTCCATGAGCGCCGGCTCTAAGACCAACCCCGGCGGTTACGCCAGCGCCGAGGAGTCGCTGGAGCAATTTGCAATCGACGACGAGCGCAGTCCGGCGGAAGTGGCGGCATTCTTGCGCGACAACGGCTATGAGCCGGTCTGGAAGGACTGGGATCCGACCTATGATGGGAACAACCACCAAACTGTTCTAACCACTAATGAACACTAATCATCACTAATGATGACCGAACAGAGTCTGATCGGTCATTAGTGCCCATCAGTGTTCATTAGTGGTTTAATTCCGATGTCTTTTTCTGCAGACGAACTCGCCCGCTACCAGCGCCATCTCACCCTCGCCGGCTTTGGCCCGGCGGCGCAGGAGAAATTGAAGTGCGGCTCGGTACTGGTAATTGGTGCGGGCGGGCTCGGCTGCCCTGCGTTGCTCTATCTTGCCGCGGCTGGCGTGGGACGCATTGTGATCGTCGATGCTGATCGCGTGGACGTTTCCAATCTCCAGCGGCAGGTGCTCTATGTGAGCGATGATGCTGGTGATCTGAAAGCCGAGGCGGCGGCGCGGCGTTTGCGCGCGTTGAATCCGCTCATTCGCATCGAACCGCAAGCGGTGCGTTTCACGCGCGCCAACGCGCTCGAACTGGTGCGCAGCGTAGATGTCGTGCTCGATGGTTCGGATAATTTTGCCACGCGCTATCTCGTTAATGATGCCTGCGTGTTGGCGGACCGACCGTTGGTTTACGGAGCGATCCACGGTTTCGAAGGCCAGGCCAGCGTCTTCAACTGGCGCGGCGGCCCGACGTACCGCTGTCTGTTTCCCGAGCCGCCCGAGCCAGGCACGGTGCCCAACTGCGCCGAGGCGGGCGTGCTCGGCGTGTTGTCCGGTCTCATCGGTACCGTCCAGGCGACCGAGACGATCAAGTTGCTCACCGGTATCGGTGAACCGCTCGCGGCCCGGTTGTTGCTCTGGAATGCGCTGACGATGACGACGCAAACCGTGCGGCTCGCTGCCGATCCGCGCAGTCGCGACATTCGCGACCTGCCCCCGGAAACTTACGGCGAGATCTGCGCTGCGCCGGCGCTCGCGGCGGCGGATGAGATCGACGCGACGGCGTTGCGCGCCGCGCTGGCCGAGAGTCGTGCGCCGCAATTGCTCGATGTGCGCGAAGGCTGGGAACGGACGCTCGGTTCCATCGAACCTTCGACTCATGTGCCGCTCGGCGACCTGGAGCAGGGCGGCGTGAAACTGGCCGCGCTCGATCCCGCGCAGCCGACGGTCGTGTATTGCGCCGGTGGTGCGCGCAGCCTGCAGGCGCTGTCAGTTTTGCGAACGCGTCACGGGTTTCGTTTGGTGACGAGTTTGCACGGAGGATTCAAAGCGTGGTCTGCGATCCCATGAAAACACCATCGTGCATTCTCACTATCGCGGGTTCCGACAGCGGTGCAGGCGCGGGTATTCAGGCCGATGTGCGGACGATTCACGCGCTTGGCGGCTATGCACTGACGGCGATCACTGCGGTGACCGCACAGAATTCGCGGGGCATCTTGGCGTGGCGGGCGGTGCCACTGAAGCTCATCACCGCACAACTCAAGGCGGTGCTCGGTGATTTTCCCGTCGCGGCGATCAAGACCGGACTGTTGCCGGGCGCGGCGGCGATCAAGGCGGTGGCGGCCGCATTGCCGACGGGCATCCCATTGGTCGTCGATCCTGTGATCGGCTCGACGAGCGGTACAGAATTTTTATCGGAGGCGGGGCTGCGTGCCTTGCGCCGGCATCTTTTCCTGCGTGCAACGCTCGTTACACCGAACTGGCCGGAGGCGACCGCGCTCACCGGCTTGCCGGTGCGGAATTTCGCCGAGGCGGAAGCCGCCGCCCACGCACTGCTCGAGACCGGTTGCCATGCGGTGCTGGTAAAAGGCGGACACGGCCCGGGCGGAATCTGTCGCGATTGTCTGGTCACCGCCGACGGGCACCTGCGCTGGTTTGAGGGGCCACGCGTGCACACGCGCAATTTGCACGGCACCGGCTGCGTGCTTTCCGCCGCGATTGCAGCGGGACTGGCCCGGGGAAAAGGCTTGGATGCGGCGGTGAGCGATGCACGAAAATTTCTACAGGCGAGCCTGCAAAAAAATCGCGGCGTTCGTCTGGGCGAGAAAAGCGGGCCGGCTTTGCCGTGACCAGATACGTAACGTTGGCAGCCAAGCGCGATACCTAACACAAGAGCAAATTGAGGTAGGTTGCGAGTTGCCTGGCAAACTCGTGCACTACCTCGGCATCGGCTGTGGAATGACACAGGGTTCCGACCGAATCATTTTTAAGTTCAATCTGAAATTGGAACGATTTGTCGGCGCGATTTTCGAGGAATCGTCGGACCTTGGTTGTGTTTTCGCGTTCGAAATTTGAGGAGCTTCCAAGGCATGCTCTACAACCCGACGAGGCGCCACAGCTCGTTAGGTTTCATCTCCCCTGTGGCGTTTGAAAACCAACAAAAACTAAACACCAACAAAGCCGCCTAAATTGGTGTCCATTTTATCGAGGGAAGCCCACCCTGAAAATCG
>JAYVMJ010000695.1:0-8125 GCA_043759025.1 Verrucomicrobiota bacterium
AGTGAAGAACGGCCAGGGTCCCGTGCCAATCAAGACGCCCCAAGGCTGGCTACACCTCGCCCACGGCGTGCGCGCCTGCGCCGCCGGGCTGCGTTACACGCTCTATATGTTCATGACGTCGCTCGAGGATCCGACGAAGGTCATCGCGCGTCCCGGCGGTCATTTCCTCGCGCCGTACGGCGGCGAAGGTTTTGGCGACGTTTCGAATGTCACATTCACGAACGGTTGGGTGCAATTGCCCGACAAGGCGAAGACAGTGCTGATGTACTACGGCGGCTCGGATACGCGTTGCTATGTTGCGCGATCGACCGTCGACAAGCTCGTGGACTGGTGTCTGCACACCCCCGAGGACGCCCTCACCACCCGGCGAGCCGTCGATCAACGCCTGGCGCTCATCCGCGCCAACAAGGCATTGCTCGGACGGTAACCAATAGCGCAGCCCCCTTCACGAGCCACGGCGATCTCGCCGTGGCTTTCCGTTTTATGCGGGTGCGCGGTTACTCTGGCCACAGCGCACCCAGCAGCCGGTGGGCTACACGATCCAGCCGCAAGGCAAACACGAGATAGACGATCGCCAAGGCCACGAGGCAGACATTGCCGAGATGAGTGTACGTACCGACGATGTCATGGTTACTCCAATGATAGTCGTCGCGCAGGATGTTCATGTCGCCGCCCCCATCCTCTTCCCCTTGCACCATCGATCCCCACGGAATGGATTCAGTCCCGTGTTTCACCCGCCGCCAGAACAAATAAATTTGCAGAAAACTACTGGCGCCCAGAAACAGGAAAAAATAACGACAGAACCCCCATTGAAATTTTTCCGGAAACTGGAAATAGAACAGGGCCATCAGCGCTGCGCTCAAATAGAATTCATCTCCGACGCCGGCGAAGCTCAGCCACAGGTCGGCGCGATACCCGGGTAACCGCCACGTCATGTAGAATTGCAGGGGTGCAACCGCCAGGGCAATGAGGACTGGCCAGATTTTGCGCTCCTTCCATCCGGCGACGAGCAGCACCGCGAGCAGGAAAAGCACCCCAAAATAAACGAAAATGGATTTATCGCCGATATTGGTCCAGCCGATGGGCAGCGGCAGAGCCCGCTTTCCGACCAGCCACGCGACTGTCGCATGGCCAAATTCATGAACCCAAATATGAAAGACCTGCAGAAAAAATCCCAGCGGGCTTAGCTGGACGAGCCAGGCAATCAGCGTAACCAGCGGCAGGGCGACCAGATTCACCAGCCGGCTGTCGAATGAAAACAGACTGGCGCCCTCCCGCCCCGGCGACGACACGGGAAGTTAATCGACCGGCCGTAGCCCGTTCGCGATGCCACTTGGTTTGGCAAGCGCATCGATTGGCGCGAGAGTGGCCGGGTCGGGCCTGACCTGAGGTTGGGCGGCAAGATGGGCCAACAGGGCTTCGTAGGTGGCGCGCAGGTGATCGCGCTCCTGCGGTGTACCGCAGCGGATCACCGTCAGATTCTTTTTCAGACAGGCCCGTTCAAGCGCCGCGGTCGTTCCATCGGATGGCACCTCAAGCGCTGCGCAGCACCGGTTGAATTCGCTCTGGTCCACAAGCGAAGGAAGCATTCGCGTACAAATCGCGCGAGCACATTTCCGCACTGCGCCGAACGGTTGGTCTCAACGCTATGAGGCGGCGTTTCGCAGTTTCCATGTCGCAGCATTTCCGCCATGGATTTTCCCTTCGTGCGAGATCCAGCCCACCCCAAATCCGTCACCCTGCTGCTGTGCGCCGCGCTGCTGTGGAGCCTCGCGGGGGTGCTGTTCAAGTTCGTGCAATGGCCGCCGCTGGCAGCCGCCGGCGGCCGTGGACTCATCGCGGCGATCTTCCTGCTCCTGATGGGCGGACGTTCCCTGCGATTTACCTGGTCCGCACTTCAACTGGGAACGGCTTTCAGCTATGCAGCCTGCACGGTTTTATTTGCTGTCGCGAACAAGCTCACCACGGCGGCCAACGCGATTCTACTCCAATATACCGCACCGGTCTGGATCGCCTTGTTTGGCGCGTGGCTCCTGGGTGAACGAACCACCCGCGCCGACTGGCTGACGATTGCCGTGGTATTCGCCGGCATGGGTTTGTTCCTGTACGATGGATTACGCGTGCATGATCTCGCGGGCATCCTTGGGGCGATTGCCAGTGGCGTATTTTTTGCCTCCACCGTCATCTTGCTTCGCAAGCAAAAGAACGGTTCGCCGATCGAATCAATTATTCTGGGTAATCTCCTCGGTTTTCTTACCGGCCTGCCGGCAATTTGGTCGGCTCCCGCTTTGTCCGGCCCAAGCTTGCTCGCCTTGTTGGTGCTGGGCGTGGTGCAACTCGGTTTGGCCTACTTGCTTTATGCGCGGGCGATCAAACATGTGACTGCACTGGAAGCGGTCATTCTTCCCGTCATCGAGCCAATCCTGAATCCCGTGTGGGTCGTGATTTTCTGGGGAGAAAGGCCCAGCCAGCTTTCCTTGGTCGGAGGATTGATCGTCGTCGGTGCGGTTACCTGGCGAGCGGTGACTTCCATCCGTTCGCAAGCCGGCTAAATTATTCCCCCGTGATGCGGTACTGCACGCGCTGGCCATGAGCTGATTTGATCATCCGGCCAAAATACCGGCGAGTCCCCACCCCTGGACCTAAGTTTTTGGCCGACGGAGTTGAATCAACCCGTTGGCGAACGTCACGAGCCCCCCGCCGACCAGAAGGTGCCACGTCAGTTGTTCATTGGGATAATCGAACCCCGCCCAGCGTGAAAACAAGGCGGGAAGAAACAACGCCATGAGTGAGGCATAAACCGGCTCGACGCAGTAAATCAGCCCGGCCTCCGTCGCCGTGATCTTCGGCTGCCAGAAATTCATGATCGTGTATGAGCCCAGCGTGCAAGCCACCGTCAGCAAAAGGGTGAAGGCCACCCAAGGGGCCGAAGTCCAAGGCACCAGCAAATCGGCGGCCTTCGCGGCCGTACCGAGAGACATCACGCTAAAAAACGCGGCTTGGCTCGCGAACATCACCAGGGTCATCGGCAAAGGCCGGTTTGCGGCGTATGATTTATTTTCCAGGAGCAGAATTTGTCCCATGAAAAAAACTGAGCTGACCAATGTTTCGATTTCACCGCGACCGAGCCGCATCGAGTGAAAATCAAAACGCCCGAGAATCGCGACCCCGGCCAGCACCAGTGCGCTGCTCGCCCACACGACACCCGTCGGCCACCGACGGAGCCGTATCGCCACATACACCGGAATCATAATGGCGTAGAATTGGGTCAGAAACGCCGAGACGGAGGCCGACGTGTATTGCAATCCGTCGTTTTGAAATAACATACCGATGCCGGCGGCGACACCAATCAACAGGCCCTGCTTTATTTCCAAGCGGGTGATCGTCCGCATTTGTTTTCGCAGCAGAAACAGCAGCACCATGGTCCCTAAAAGAAAGCGTGGCGCCACCACGTAGGCGGTGATGAACCATGAATCGCTGGCCGGCAGCACCAGCTGGTGGGCCAGCATGATCGCCTTGATCAGCGGAAAACTCAGGCCCCAAAATAAATTGGCCAGCAGGAGCATCAACACGGCCTGGGTGTGGACGGAGCGGGAGGAAAACATTGGACGAATAAGACCAATTCGTTTTTCGGCGGACTACAAATCAACTCGCACTGCGAGGAGAGTAAAAAATCCAAGCTTTTCCGTTCTCACAGCAGCCGTCGTTAGGGTGCCGTTTCGATTAAGTCGCAGTCGATTTCAGACCTTTGATTTTTAGCCGCGCAAGAACGCAAAGATCTCATAGATGATTCGCTGGAACGTTTCGTCCTTTGTGTTCTCTGCGTTCTTTTGCGGCTACCCTTCAGTTTGAACCGCTCCAGACGGTCGTTTCAAGCGGCTCAAGGCCCAGCCGAACAGAGCGAACGAAAGCGCAGGTTTGATCCACGCCGGTGGGAATCCCAAGCGAGCGCACAAAAAAACCGTCGTGGATTTTCCACGACGGTTTCAAAATTGAGCTTGGGGCGCTACTTACTTCACGTGCTTGCTGACAAGCTTGGTCATGTCGAACATGCTGACCTGCGCTTTGCCACCGAAAACAACCTTGAGGGCGGCGTCGGCATTGATGTTGCGGCGGTTCTTCTTGTCTTGAAGACCGTTCTTCTTGATGTAAGCCCAGAGCTTTTTGGTGAGCTCAGTGCGGGGGAGCGGCGTGGCACCTACGATCGGGGCGAGCGCTGCATCGGGAGTAACCGGCTTCATGAAAGCGGCGTTTGGTTTACGAGTGGTTTTTTTAGCCATAGTGCTACTTGTCATAGAACCCGCCGGACCCAATGCAACGATTTTCTAGAGGGGAATCACTTTTCTCAGAGGAGAAATGCGGGCGTTCGTGCCGCGTGATTAATCTTGCGGTCGTCCGACCAACACTCACGCGCCGTCGTCAACTTGAACGAACTGCCGGTAAAGCGACGCGTAGTGTCCGCGATGAGCGAGCAACTCAACATGGGTGCCGCGTTCTATGACGCGTCCCTGATCCAACACCAGCACGACGTCCGCGTGACGGATCGTGCTCAACCGGTGCGCGACCACGAAACTGGTCCGGCCAGCGAGGAGCTTGCGCAGCGCTTGCTGCAGGCGTGCCTCGGTCAGGGCATCAATCGAGCTGGTCGCCTCATCGAGGATGATGATGCGGGGATCAGCCAACAAAGCGCGGGTGAAGCAGATAAGTTGGCGCTGACCAACCGACAATCCGGCGCCTTTTTCTCCGACTTCCGTGTGCATTCCGGCGGGCAAGGCGTCAAAAATATCGAGGCAATCGAGCGCCGCCGCCGCCGCTATGATCTCGGCATCGGTGGCCTCTGGCCGGCTCAGGCGGATGTTATCCATGACGGTGCCGCTGAAGAGAACGTTCTGTTGTTGCACCATGCCCATCTGGTGATGGAGCGACTGGCTGGTGATCGTCCGGATGTCTCTTCCATCCACGAGCACCGCTCCAGTCGTAGGCAGGTAAAACTTGGCGACCAAACTGATGATCGAGCTCTTGCCACTACCGGTGTGACCGACCAGCGCCACGGTTTGGCCGGGTTCGGCGACGAAGTTTACATCATGCAGCACCGGTCGCGCGGGATCATAGCCAAAAGAGAGGTTCCTGAACTCGATCTTCGCTCCTTGGCCAGCTGTCGCGGGGAGATCCGTGGAGACCGGGTCGTCCGTCCAATCCGGCACCACGTCGATCAATCGGAATACCCGCTCGGCTCCGGCCATGGCGATCAGGGCTTGGTTATATTGGTTACCGATGATGGCGATCGGGGCAAAAAACTGGTTCGCCAGGAGGAAGAACGTAATGAGGCTGCCCGTGCTCATATCGCCATGAAACACGCGCCAGCCGCCGACCATCAGCAATAGCGCCACGAAAAACTGACTGTTCAACTCCAACAGCGGAGTGAGGATCGCCGATGTGCGGGCGAGAGCAATGTTGTTGCGGGCGTGATCGGAGAGTAGATTTCGGAACAACCCGGCGTTGGTCGCCTGCCGTACGAACCCTTGCGTCACTCGAATGCCATTAACCGATTCGGCCAGCGTCGCCGTCACCAAACTGAAACTCTCCTGCGAGGCGCGGGAATAAAAACTGAGCTTCACCCGGAAATGTCGGTTGAGCAGCCAGAGGATCGGCGCGAGGGCGAGCACGACCAGAAAAAGCACCCAGTCGCTGTAAGCCATCACTGCCGCCGTGAAGACCATTGAGCCCAATTGGATGACGCTGACAAAAAGGACGTCCTGGATGCCGAGCCGGACCGCTTCCACGTCGCTCGTCACCCGACCGATGATCCGTCCAAGCTTGATCCGATGATAAAAACCCATCGGCTGTTGCATCAGCTTTTCAAAAATCTCCCGGCGCAGGCCGTTCACCACCGTTTCACCAATTTCCAGCGCGTACCGCTGGCGGAAATGAAAAAGGAAGTCGGTGGATATCGCCAGCAATCCGTAACCCGCCACCCCCCAGCCGATGCCCGCAAAATTGCGGCTGGTGATCGGTCCCTTAATAATGAGCGACATTACCCAAACGAGCGCCGGTAGCTGGGCCGAACGAATCAGGGTCATCACGGCCAGCGCCCTCATCTTGCCCTTGATCGGCCGGGTGTAGGTAAACAGTCGCCGGATCAAACTCCATTCGAGGGGTTTGACTTGCTCATCGTCCTCGTGGTCTCGAAGGCTTTGGACCAATACGGAGGGACGCGAGCGCGGCTTGGCGGCAGGGTCACTCATGAGCTGACCTCCAAGTATTTTCGGCTACCCAAGCTGGAGCCGCAGCGACCTCGCAGCGGATTTCGCCCCAACCACGGCGGGGTCGCCGTGGCTCCAGCAAGAACCCCATCACATACGGAGAAACGCTCACGACTTTGCCTCCCCGCCGGCCAAGCCGAGCAATTGAAGGTCGCGGGGATCGATGAGTTGCAGATTTGCCACCCGCAGGTAAGGACCTTGCATCCGCATCAGTTCCTCGTGCGTGCCGCGCTGCACGATGCGCCCGTCCTCCATCACAATAATAAAATCAGCCCGGCGCAACGTGCTCAACCGGTGCGCCACAATAAAGGTGGTCCGCCCGGCAATGGCGCGGTCCAGGGCCTCGAAAATTTCGTGTTCGGTTTCGCTGTCGATGGCCGCCGTCGGATCATCGAGCAGGAGGATCGCCGGCTCAAGGAGCACCGCCCGCGCGATCGCCAAACGTTGGCGCTGGCCTCCCGACAGGCTGTTCCCGCTTTCGCTGAGTACCGTCTCATAACCCTCCGGTAATTGGCTGATGAAATCATGCGCGGCTGCAATGCGGGCCGCCTTTTCGATCTGTTCGCGGGTCGCTTCCGGATGCCCAAAGGCGATGTTGGCCGCGATCGTATTGGAAAAGAGAAAACTCTCCTGGAAAACCGATCCGATATTGCGGCGAAGATCCTCGAGATTGAGTCGGCGCGCATCGTGGCCGTCGACCAGGACGCGTCCGCTGGTCGGATCGAAAAAGCGCGGAATCAGGCTCATGAGCACGCTCTTGCCGGCCCCGGTGGCGCCGAGAATGGCGACGCATTGGCCGGGTTTAACCGCAAGGTTGACGTCGCGCACGACCGCTTCCGCGCCGTGATAAGCAAACGACACATTTTCAAATTCAACCGATCCTTTCAAACGCGCACACTGGATCGCGTCCGGGGGAGTTTTCACTTCGACGGGCGCGTCGAGAATCTCGAAGACCCGGCGCGCGCCGATCAGCGATTGCTGCACGCCGTTGACGATCGTGGCGACGTTGTTGACCTGCCCGGAAAATTGTTCGAGCAGCCCCGCAAATACCACCAAGCCGGCGCCCAATGGCAATTGATCATGCGCCACCAGCCAGCCGCCGTAGCCCAGCAGGACCATCATGTTGATCCGGGTGAGGAAACCGATGGCCGGGGAAAACAAACTGATACGCCAAAAAATGCCGCGTTGTTGAACAAAACAAGCCAGGTTGGCGGCATCAAATTTGGCGCGGGCCTCCGTTTCCCGCCCGAAGCCCTTGGTCACGGCAATGCCTTGGATTCCTTCCGTAAGAATTTGCACCATTTTATCCACCAACGTCCGGTTTTGCGCGTACTCGGGCTGGATTTTGCGGGAGAACGAAGCCGCCATCAGGCAAAGCGCCGGGGTCGTCGCCAGACAGACGACCGTCAGTAACGGACTGAGATTCACCATGTAGATAATATACGCGGTGAGCGAAATCACCATGATGACGCTTTGAATCAGCACCTGGTCGACGAACATCCGCACCGATTGCACGTCGCCGGTAACACGCGTGATGATGGAGCCCGTGGTATTGGCGTCGAAAAAGCGAAAGCTCAACTGCTGGAGCTTTTCATAAACCTCACCGCGCAAGTCCACGACAAGTTCCTGCTGAACCAGTTTATTAACAGAAACCGCGTAAACGTAATTCAGGACCGCGCGGATCAGGGCGAACGTCAGAATCAATCCCGCCAGCAACCCGAGAACTTGCAGCGGCGGCCAATTTTCCGGCAAATGAATGGAAAAACCTTTGGCCGCGACTGCCGGGGTGCGTTCGATTTTATGGCGGACGTAATCGATGCCCAAACCCGTAAAACTCAAACCGCCGATACCGAGGGTCAACA
>JAYVMJ010000696.1:0-2105 GCA_043759025.1 Verrucomicrobiota bacterium
CCGCCGCCACCACGGTCAATCCGCACTGCCGGGCGGCGGGGGGCCGAACTCCTTTTTTCCATTTTTAATATGTCCAAACCAACCGTTCGCCGCACCAAAATCATCGCCACCCTCGGGCCCGCAACCGAAAGCGAGGAGATGCTCGGCAAACTCATCTCTGCCGGGGTCGATATTGTCCGCCTTAACATGGCGCACGCCAAACACGATTGGACGCGCATGGTGATCCGCCGCATTCGCACGGTCGCCGAACAAGCCGGTCGCGAAGTCGCGATCATGATGGACATCAAAGGCCCGGAAATCCGCACCGGCGATCTCGCGGTCCCGATCGAATTGAAACCGGGCGAAATTTTCGACTTCACCGTCAAACCCGGCACCGACCGTCAAGGCGAGGAAATCCGCTCCGTGGACGTGAACTACCGCGACCTCGTGAACGACATCAAGGTCGGCGACACCGTGCTCGTCGATAGCGGCCTCATTCGCCTCGAAGTGTTGTCGAAAGATCAGGCGCATATCCGTTGCCGCGTGCTCACGCCCGGTTCGCTTAGTTCCCGCCGCCACATCAATCTCCCCGGCGTGAAGGTCAATCTCCCGGCGTTCACGGAAAAAGACAAAGGCGACACGCTTGTCGGCCTTGAAGAGGGCATCGATTACGTCGCGCTTTCCTTCGTGCGCGAGGCCGCCGATATCGCTCAGCTCCGCGCTTTCCTCAAGGAGCACAACGCACCGGACGTCCGCATCGTCGCCAAGATCGAAGACCAGTCTGCGATCGATAATCTCGACGAAATTATCCAGGCGACCGACGCGTTGATGGTGGCGCGCGGCGATCTCGGCATCGAGGTCCCCTATCAGGAACTCCCCGTCATCCAGCGCCGCGCGGTGCGCACCTGTCTCGCGATCGGACGCCCGGTCATCATCGCCACGCATATGTTGGAATCGATGATCGTTCAACCGATGCCGACGCGGGCTGAAATCACCGACGTGGCCAACGCCGTCTTCGAACAGGCGGATTGCGTCATGCTCTCCGGCGAAACCACGATCGGAAAATACCCGCTCGAATGCATTCAGATTCTCGACACGATCTCGCGCCGCATCGAGGAGGAGTTTGCCAACGATTTTCCTCCGCCCGCGGTTTTCAATACCGAGCGGATGAAAGTGCTGCGGTCCGCCGTGGTGATGGCGAATCAGATTCCGAAATCATTGATTCTCGTTTTTACGCGCCACGGGACCAACGCCGCCGGCCTCGCCGCGCATCGCCCCGCGCATTCGCCGATTCTTGCGGTCACGGATGCCGTGGCGACCATGCGGCAGCTGCGCATGGTCCGCTCCGTCGAGCCCTTTCTCCTCACGCCGTTCACAACCCCCGACGGAACATTGGAACGCGGAATCTCGATGCTGATTAAACAAGGCCGGGTCGCGGAAGGCGACAAGTTGATCATCGTGTCCGACGTCCAATCGGGCCTGCGCCGGCTGGCCAGCATTCAGTTGCGCACCGTGGAATAATCATTGCGAAAGCCGCCCACCCGTTCGCCCATGAAACGCACCCTTGGTCTCCTTTGCGTCTGCCTCGCATTCGCGTTTCCCCTCCCAGCCGCAGCGGCCCATTTTCTCGTCGCGGGTTCGATTGAACCACAAAAGCTGATCCCACCCGCGCCCGCCTCCGATTCGCTCGTGGAACATGCGGAAATAGAAGTCATCCTCAATCTCCAGCACGCGCGCACTCCAGCACAGGTTGCGCGTGCCCAACAAATTCAGAACGAAGACGTCTTTTTCTTCGGTTCCGACGTGCTGGGCCATTGGTTCAACGCCGACAACCTGCCAAAGACCGCAAAGTTTTTCGCTGAACTGCGAGAGGATTTCACGCCGGTCGGACATCTTACCAAAAAAACCTTCAATCGCCGCCGGCCGCCCTACCAGGATGCACGCGTTAAGCCCTGCGTGGAATTTTCCGACACCAGCTCATATCCCAGCGGTCACGCCACCCAGTCGGCCATGTGGGCCGCATTGCTCAGAGAGATTTTTCCCGACCACGCCGAGGGGTTTGCCGCACGCGCCGCGGAAACGCGCTGGTACCGTGTCATCGGCGGCGCCCACCATCCGACCGACGT
>JAYVMJ010000697.1:0-3126 GCA_043759025.1 Verrucomicrobiota bacterium
TACTCCACTTTCAATTCTCTCCCTCATTTTGTCCGAAACGACAAATCATTGATCGTATCGGTCAACGACTGAGGCGCATGTGATAGAGTAAGGTTGTCACGCTGTCCGTGGTAAATTTCTCTATCACATCGTCCCAACCACGCAGATATCACGCCCTTTCCCGCTCCGCCGAATCCGTTCCTCGGCCAACGCCTCTTCTTTCCATGTTTAACCCCAGCGCTTCCCGCCTCACCGCCGCGCGCCGCCGCTGCTTCGGCGTGTGGGTCATCGCGCTTCTTTTCGTCACATCCGGACACGCCGCCGAACGGACGCGAGAATCATTCAATCATGACTGGCTTTTCACGCGCGGCGACCCGGCCGGGCTCACCGTTGCGCTCGACTACGCCGCCGCCCGGCCTTGGCTTCTGCCGATGGGCGCGGAATTATTGAACGGCGCTGACCGTTCCTCTAAACGGCCAGCGGAGAATTTCGGCGACGGTGTGAGTTATCGTGATTTCTCTTTCGACGACAGCACGTGGCGCGCGCTGGACCTACCCCACGACTGGGCCATCGAGGGTCCGTTCGACCAGTCGCTCTCAGGAGAAACGGGGAAACTTCCGTGGGTGGGCGTCGGTTGGTACCGAAAACATTTCACCGCGCCCACCCTTGATGGCGGCCGGCGACTTACGCTTCAGTTCGACGGCGCGATGGAAAACGCCCTCGTCTGGTGCAACGGCGTTTTCGTCGGCGGCTGGCCCTACGGTTACACGTCATGGCAGGTCGATCTCACTGGTGCGGCTCGGCCCGGTGCCGACAACGTGATCGCGGTTCGCCTCGATAATCCACCCGACTCATCGCGCTGGTATCCCGGCAGTGGACTTTATCGCAATACGTGGCTCGAAACGACCCCGCCGATTCACATCGTCCCGTGGGGCGTGGCCGTGACCACGCCGGAAATCTCGGCCGACTCCGCACTCGTCGCAGTGGCGGTGGAAATCAGTGACGACACCGGCAACCCGGACGACATCAAGATCAAGCAGAAGGTCTGGGAGAATGATCCTTCGCTGCATGAACTCATCGTCCGCCACCGCATTTTCCCCGCCGACGACGCCGGTCGTCCGTTCGGCGAAGCGGTGGCCTTCAGGGAAGCCGCGCCCGTCGGTATTCACGATGGCTACCGTGCGCTCGCCACCACGACGCTCACGGTGCCCCATCCCCAACTTTGGAACCTCACCCATCCGGTGCGCTATGTGCTCGAGACCACCGTTTCCGCTGCGGGCAAGATCGTCGATCGCGTGCAAACGCCGTTCGGCATCCGCTCCGCCGTGTTCACAGCCGACCGCGGTTTCCTGCTCAACGGCAACGCTGTCCCCCTGCAGGGCGTTTGTCTGCATCACGATTTGGGCGCGCTCGGCGCCGTCACGAACACCCGCGCGTGGGAGCGGCGGTTGGAACTGTTAAAGGCGATGGGCTGCAATGCCATTCGCACGAGCCACAATCCACCTACGCCGGAGTTGCTGGACCTGTGCGATCGCCTCGGCTTCGTCGTCATGGACGAGGCGTTCGATTCTTGGGAAGTCGCGAAAAAAAACAACGGCTACTCTCTGCGTTTCGTCGAATGGCACGAAAAGGACCTGAAGGCCATGATTCGCCGCGACCGCAATCACCCGAGCGTAATCCTGTGGAGCATCGGCAACGAGGTCGGCGAGCAAACCTTCCCCGAAGCGTGGCATTGGGGAAAGCGTCTGACCGCTCTCGCCCACGAGGAGGATCCGTCGCGTCCGACGACGTCCGCATTCTGCGTCGACAACGCCGCGGCCATCGGTCTGCAAACCACGGTCGATGTGATGGGTTTCAATTACCGCCCTTATCTCTACGCGGATTTCCACCAGCACCTTCCGCTCCAGCCACTGCTCGGCAGTGAAACCGCCTCCACCGTCAGTACGCGGGGCGATTATTTTTTCCCAATCAGCGATAACAAGCTCAACGGCCTAGCGGATTTCCAGGCAAGCTCGTACGATCTCAGCGCCGGCGATTGGGCCACGCTGCCCGACGTGGAATTCCGCGGTCAGGACGAAAACCCATCGGTCGCGGGCGAGTTTGTCTGGACCGGCTTCGACTATCTGGGCGAGCCAACGCCATATCTCGACGTCATGACCACGTTGCCCGTCATGTCCGATCCTGTCGACCAAGCCGCAAAAGCTCGCGAATTTTCCGCCACCGGAAAAGTCGCGGTTCCGTCGCGCAGCAGCTATTTCGGCATCCTCGACCTGGCCGGATTTCCGAAGGATCGCTATTATCTCTATCAAGCGCGCTGGCGGCCCGAGCTGCCGATGGCCCACCTCCTGCCGCATTGGAATTGGCCCGAACGCGTCGGGCAGGTCACGCCGGTGCACGTTTACAGCTCAGGTGACGAGGCGGAGTTGTTTCTCAACGGCAAATCGCTCGGCCGAAAAAAGCGCGGTGCCTTTGAATACCGGTTTCGCTGGGACGAGGTCGTTTACGCGCCCGGTCAATTGAAAGTTGTCGTCTATAAAAATGGCCAACCGTGGACCACTGCGGAGGAATCCACGACCGGCGCGGCGACAAAACTTGAACTGACCCCCGATCGCACCCCGGTTCACGCCGACGGCGAAGATCTATGTTTTTTAACGGTAACCGTCGCCGACGCTCACGGCGCGATGGTGCCGCGCAGCCACCCCGAGATTCGTTTTTCGGTCACCGGACCGGGCGACATCATCGCCGTCGACAATGGCGATCCCACCAGCTTCGAACCGTTCCAAGCGAAGCAGCGCCACGCGTTCAACGGCCTTGCTCTCGTCGTGGTGCGTCCTCGCCGCAGCGAAGGCGGAGCGATCACCGTGCGAGCGGAATCAGTTGGATTGGCCGCTGCGGCGGCCACGATTTCGAGCCAACCGACACCCGATGCGAACTAAGCGGCAGTTCATCACACTGATTGAGACTTACGTAAAGAAGTGACCGAGGACGACAGGCGTCGAGGTAGGGCGTTCTGCTGGCC
Source organism: Verrucomicrobiota bacterium (assembly GCA_043759025.1). GTDB lineage: Bacteria > Verrucomicrobiota > Verrucomicrobiia > Opitutales > Opitutaceae > Lacunisphaera. Next base: position 2,999 of record JAYVMJ010000697.1, read on the forward strand.
AGCAGAATTAACCCGCCGCGTCAGCAGGTTCAGACAGCCTGATCCCAGCCCGCGGCGAGACTCGGAACGAGGAAACGAGCTGAGCCTGTCACGGCCCAAACCAAATGAACTGGATCGAGGTGGAGCGC
>JAYVMJ010000698.1:0-10866 GCA_043759025.1 Verrucomicrobiota bacterium
TGGTGATTATTTCCCACGATCGCGAATTCCTGAATTCGTTGTGCAACGGCATTCTCGAACTCAGCGGCGGCACCCTCAACCGGTACACCGGCAACTACGACGACTACCTCAACGAGAAAGTCGCCCGCAAAGAGCAGCAAGCCTCCCAATTCAAGAACCAGCAGCGCGAAATCGCCCACCTGCAGAAATTCGTGGACCGCTTCGGCGCCAAGGCCTCCATGGCCTCGCGCGCAAAGTCGAAAGAGAAGCAAATCGAACGCCTGAAAGACGAAGCGGTCGAGGAACCGATGGAGCAATTGAAACGGGTGAATTTTCGTTTCCCCCAACCGCCTCGCTCGGGCTTGAAGGTCATCAAACTGCAAAAGGTCTATCAAGCCTACGGCGACCACGTCGTATACCAAGACCTGAACTTCGAGGCGGAACGCAGCCAGAAAATCGTTCTCGTCGGACCAAACGGCTCCGGCAAGTCGACCCTGCTGAAAATCCTCGCCGACGTCATCCCCATCCAAGGTGGCGTGCGGGATCTTGGGAGCAATGTGGTCCCGGGCTACTTCGCCCAGAACCGCGCCGACAACCTGAATCTCAACCTAACGGTGCTGGAGAATGTGATGGAACTCCGCACCAGCGAAAACCAACTGACCGAACAGCAGGCGCGCGCGGTGCTCGGGGGATTCCTTTTCCGCAAGGACGACGTCTTCAAAAAAACGTCCGTCCTCTCCGGTGGTGAAAAATCGCGTCTCGCCCTGGCCAGATTGCTGATCAACCCACCGAATTTATTGCTGATGGATGAGCCCACGACTCACCTCGACATTCCCTCCATCGACGCGCTGGTCGGCGCGCTCAAGCAATACGAAGGCACCTTCATCTTCATCAGCCACGATGTCTATTTCATCCGGCAGCTCGCGCAGACCGTGCTGCACGTCCACAGCGGGCGACTCACACCGTACGCGGGAGATTACGATTACTACCTCGAAAAATCCAAGGCCAGCAACGCGCGCGCCGCGTTGACCGCCGGGTTTACCGACGCCCGCCCGAAGCAGGCCGCCGCCGCGCCAGCGCCCAAAGCCGCCGCATCCGCCAAATCCAATCCGGCGGAAATCAAAAAACTTCGGACCGAGGTCGGCCATCTCGAGGAAAAAGTTTCCCAACTGGAGACCAAACAAAGCGAGTTGACCTCCCAGCTGGAAGCGCCCGAGACATACAATTCGCCGGGCAAGGCGCAGCACCTGAACCGTGAGCTCAGCGTCATCGTCGATCAATTGGCGGCAGCGACCAAGTTGTGGGAAGTCGCCGCCGGCAAATTGAGCGAGATGGAAAAATCCTAGGATTACTCCGCTAAGTTTCAGGATTTTCCTCAGGCTCGTGCCTTGTAGGCGGGGTGCCCGCTCATCGGGTTGTTCGGGCAAAGTTGCGCGGCAAGCGCGCAACTACTGTAGGTGGTGTGCTCGTCGCACCACGATGTGGGGTGAGGGCACCCCGCCCACAATCAACCTGAAGAAAAATCCTACGGGGGCGAGTAGCGCTGACTCAGCTTGCGCTTGAGCACCAGCATGCTGGTGCCACCCGCGAAAAACTCGTAGTCCACCGACACCACTTCGCTGAGCACACCGCGCAACGAGAGTTCGGCGCGCAACCGGTTCAGTTCGGAATAGGGTCGCCCATTGGCCTCGCAGACCGGATGAATCCGGACTTCACCGCTGCTCACCCGCGCCAATTCGGTGCAGGCATCCAGGTGCCATTCGAAATCGAAGCGCGCGGAATAGATGAAAAGCAGATGCGCGCAGAGCACGAGGTCGAACGCCCCGTCGAGAAACGGCAGCAATGGCAACGACGCCCGCACGTACCGGCCGTGGCGGTCGTTCCCCTCGTAGTCGCTCAGGAAACGCTGGGCCGCGCTCCGCCGGTCGATCTCCGCCGCGGCAATTGAGGGAAATGATTTCAGTCGGAAAAGATGCGGCTTCGCCCGCATTTGGGTAAACATCCGTTGATAGTCGTCCCTGACCTGCGCGGACAATTCACCCGCGGGCCGGCCGTATTGCGGATCCACCGCAACGGCGTCGATGCCTTTCGCCACCGCCTCCGCGGTGAAAGATGACGGGCCGGCCGCGACATCCAATACGGCCTGTCCGCGCAGCTTGGATGGTTCGAGCGAGAAGAAACGGCCGTATTCTTCCAACGTGCGTCCGAAGAACGACACGGTGGGCAATTCCATTCGGTTGGGTTGCGGTCGCGGGAGGGTGGCGAGGGAGGACATGATCGGGAGGGAGGCGGTGACAGTTGGGGTTGGAAAAATAAAAAGCCCGACTCAGATGAGTCGGGCTCGGCAGTGGATGGATTTTTTAAGAGCGGCTGGGCCGCTTTTGCGCTATGCGCTTTCCCATCGAAGCCGAGCCGGTGGTTTCCACCAGACGCGTTTACCCGCAGCCATAATTACGGCCGGGCGTACGCAGCGAAGGTTGGAGGAACAAATCACGAACGGGTTGATGAGTGATTCACCCGCAGCGCGCAAGCGAGAATTACGCCGCCGTTTTCTCCTGCGATATCTCCAACAAAAAGCCCGGACCATGGCGGATCCGGGCGGGAAAGAAAATCGAGGAGGCAACTCTCAGCTGCCGCCGCTGTTGCGCATGATCAGATTGCGCGCTGCAAGGAACGGAGCCGCGGTGAAAGACGTTTTTGTTTTGGGTGCCGGCACCGGCACCTGCTGGGCGGCGATCCGGGCCAAGGAACTCGCTTCTATTTCCTGTTCGCGCACCGTGATCCACGCCTCACGACGGGCGACCTCGTCCTCTCGGAGCTGAAGCCTTTCCTCGCGTTCCTTGAGCGCGAGCCGGTCGTCACACAGTCCGCGACGCGCCGCCTCGAGCAACGCATGAGCCCGGCGGTATTTTTCCCACTCGGCGTCGACGCTGGCGGAGGTGGGGGCGGTGGTGGAATAAAATTGATTCGCGGTCTGGGGCGGACGGCTGTTCTGCGCATGCTCCACGAGGAGGCGAAGACGCTGCTCATATTCGCGCAGGCTCGTTTCCTTCTGCTGCATGTCCTCGATGTCGGTGGAAATTTGCGACCGGAGTTTCTCCAGGTGCGCCGCCTCTTGACTGTCGTGCGAATTTGTCATGGTCATACGGGATTGACGACACAGTAGCAGGTAACTTCTTCGCTGCCTAGAGGTGGAGCCCCCATTTACGCCGGCTTTACCAACTTCACGCCGCCTTTTACGAAATTATTGAACGGATTTTCCGCAAAATTTAGGAGCGGAAAATTACGCCCTCGCGATTGAACATTTTCACCGCGAAAGCGAGCGCAACGGCGGCATAAAAGCACGACGAACCGAAGATCAGCCCGATATAATTCCAATGCCACACGCCTGAGAGCATCTCCTTGCAGACGAGGGAAAGATTTAAAATCGGAACGAGCGCGAGCCGCGCGTTCAATTCAATGCCGGGCAGCATTCCGACGACCGCCGGCATGATCACGAAAAAAATCATGGGGGCCGTGTAACTCTGGGCTTCCTTATAGCTCTTCGCGAAAAGCGAAATAGTGAAGAGCAACGCGGAGAACAAAACCGCCACCGGAAATACCATCGCGACCACGCCAAATAATCCCAGCGGGTCGATCGTCGGCATCGCCACCGCTGACGCTTTCGCGTGAGCCGCGGCGGTGGCCAGCTTTTCAGCGCCGCCGTGGGCGTGCAGGAAAATCAATCCTGCCGCTACCGCACTGATGCCCATCGAGGCGAGCGACAACACCATGGCCGAAAGCGAACCGGTGAGAACCACGAGGAATTTACCCAAGACCAAATTGATCCGAGGCACGGGACTGCACAGGAGCGTTTCCATGGTGCCGCGTTCCTTCTCTCCCGCCGTCAAATCCATCGCCGGATACATCGCGCCCGTGAAACAGAGAAGAATGATGATATACGGCACGATCCCGCCGAGCAGGTTGCCACCGACTTTTTCCGGCGGAGCGACGTTCTCGCGTTTCACGTCGAACGGGGTAATCAGAGTCGGCGGCAACGAACGCGCCGCGAGACGGTCGGCAACGGTTTTCTCGCGCAGGTCACGGAAAAATTGATCCAGCACATCCACCGCGAAACCGGACTTCAATTCGCCGCCATAATTATAGATCACAATGGGCGCGGCATCGCCCGCCTTCAGCTTCGCTTCGAATCCCGGCGGAATCTCCACCGCCGCGCGAATTTTCTTATCCGATATCCGCTGTTTCCAGTCGGCGGCGGATTCCACGATGCGCATTTTTGCCGACTGTTTGAGCTCCGCCACGATACCGGGCGAATCGTCCCCGCCGATGATCATCACTGTCGGTGTTTCCTGTCGCGCCTTCGAAAAAACTCCGGCGGCAATCTTTCCCACCCCAAACATCAACGCCGGCATCAGCAGCGTGGGCACGACGACGATCGAAAAAATCGCCCGCCGGTCGCGAAGGGAATCCTTCAGTTCCTTGAGATAGACCGTAACGATGTTTTTCCAGCTCATGGCTTGCCCTCCCCTCCGACGATCTTCACGAAGATTTCCTCCATATCCTGTTCCACATAACGGGCGCGAAATTCCTCCAGCGTGCCTTCCGCCAATAACCGGCCATCGTGGATCACGCCGATCTGATCGCACAGCTTTTCCACCTCGCTCATCACGTGGGTCGAATAAATCACGGTCTTCCCCCGGTCGCGGCACTCGCGGACAAAACGCACGATGGCGCGCGCCGCCATGACGTCGAGCCCGAGCGTGGGTTCGTCGAAGATCATGACCGCCGGATCGTGGATGAGCGTCCGTGCGATCGATGTTTTCTGTTTCATCCCGGTTGAAAACTTATCGCAACGGCGGTCGATAAATTCATGCATGTCGAGTTGATCGGCGAGCTGCTTCGTCCGCGTCCGGATGTCGCCTACGGTCAAGCCATTCAGCTCGCCGAAATACCGGATCATTTCGCGAGCGGTCAGCCGGCCATAAAGCGCGGTGCTCGCCGCGAGAAATCCGACGTTCGCCCGCACTTGTTGCGGGTCTTTGACGACATCGTGGCCGGCGAGCGTCGCTGAACCGCTCGTGGGCTGCAGTAGCGTGGCGAGCAGACGCAGCGTCGTCGTCTTGCCCGCGCCGTTCGCGCCGAGCAGGCCATAAATCCGACCCGGAGCGCAGGTGAACGAGACGTCGTTCACCGCGAGAATCACGCCGCGCTTTTTGTCCTTAAACGTTTTGGTCAGATGCCGGGCCTCGATCATATGCGGGTGGGGTGCGTCATAGACTCATGCGGTCGCGGAAATCCTGGGCTTGGCGGCGGGAAAGTTCAACCTTGAGCCCACCCTTTAATTTGACCAGCAAGCCGCCGCTAAACCACGGCTCGATGTCTTCAACCCACGCGAGATTGATCACCTGCTTGCGATTGGCGCGGAAGAAATGTCTGGCGTCAAGCCGCGCCTCCATCGCGGTAAGCGACCGGAACAGCTGGGGTTTGTGGTCGTCGAAATAAAGCCGGGTGTAGTTTCCCTCCGATTCAAGCAACCGGATATTTTTCACCGGCACGAACCAGCAATGATCGCCCTCGCGCACAAACACCTTGTCGTCGAGCCCAAGGCGGTCGCGATTCGCGGTCCCCTCTCCTGATCGCATCGCGTGGCTGCGCAGTTTTTCCATGGCGGTCGCCAGCCGGTTGGGATCGACGGGTTTCAGGAGGTAATCAAGCGCATTAAACTCGAATGCCTTCACGGCAAATTCGTCATACGCCGTGGTGAAAATAATCTGGGGCAACGGCGGATCGATTTTCTCCAGCAACGTGAAGCCGTCGTCGCCGGGCATCTGGATATCGAGAAAGAGTAAATCGGGTTTCAATTCCACGATCCTTTCCAGCGCCTCGCCCGCATTGACCGCTTCGCCCATGATTTCAATTTCCGGATGCGCCTTGAGCAAACGCCGCAGTTCGTTTCGGGCGAGGCGTTCGTCGTCGATCAACAAGGCTTTCATGGGTGGAGCAACCTGCAGGGCAGCGAAACTTCCGCCGTGACGCAACCCGCCGGTTCGGGAAGCAACCGCAAGGTCGCTTGATCACCATAGAGGAGCTTGAGGCGTTCGGACGCGTTGCGCAGGCCCACGCCCGTCGAAGAGCCGGCCTTGGCCGATGCCTCGTTGGAGGGCGACAAGAGCTCACCCGGATTGGAAACACGAATATGCAGAATAGCATTGGTGACTTGCGCAGAAATCGCGATCAGGCCGCCTTCACGTCGGGTCGAAATCCCGTATTTGACCGCATTTTCCACCAGCGTCTGCAACAGCATTGGAGGCACGGGTTGCAAACGCGCTGCCTCTGCCACCTCCCATCGCACCAGGAGCCGCTCCTCGTGGCGGATTTGCTCCAGCGCGAGATAATCCTGCACTGCGTCCAGTTCGTCCTTGAGCAAAACGGTTTCGACCTGGCCCGACTGCAGCGAATAACGAAGAATATTAGCCAGTCGTGTGACCGCTTCGCGGGCCCGGGGTGCGTCCTCGTCGATGAGCGCCCGAAGACTGTTGAGTGAATTGAACAGGAAATGCGGGTTGACCTGGGATTTCAACGCGCGCAATTCGGCTTCCTTGACGTTCGCGACCAGACGCAGCTGCTCAATTTGCATGCGTTGTATCCGGTCGAGCGTATGATAGAAGAAGTAGATGCTCAACCATCCGACCATCAGGCCAATTCCATTCAAACAGCTGACGGTCAAAATCAGTCCCACGCGATACTTGGACGGCCACGGGAGTCCGACCACGCCATAAGAATAACCGTAGCCCAAGCCGTTCCAAACCAATGAAAGGATCGCCGCCATCAGCAGCACGCGCGGAACCAACGCGCGCCAGCCCATTTGTTTCCAACCGCGCCGCGTCATCCACGAACGCGCAAAATGGGTCAGCACCAAACCCATCAGCGCTACCATCACGTATGAAGCCAGCTCCGTTAACTTATCCCGCCCGGCATCGGCTGAGCCTTCCGAAAACGCGTTGGAGAAATAAAGCTGCAACCCGAGAAACGAGCCCCAACCGCCCAACTGGCAAACCACATAGAGGTGCTCCTTCGCGCGCTGGGTTTTGGCGGGCGTTTCGAGTCGGGGTGTCATCAGCGGACCTGATCGAACCACATCTCCATCGAAAGCGGCAAGCCCGGGCGAGATATGCTTTGGTAGAGATAGTTCGGCTTTCACGACGCCGGTCAGGCAACTCAAAAAACGGCGTGGAATCACCCGCTATTGGATAGACGGCCCATTGCGGAGGATGAACGGAATTCGGCAAGGCTTCGTCGCAAGTGTAAGTTCAATGGCACGCCGTTTGCACCGGAACGAGAATCCACAAAAAAATCCCGGCCGTCGCAATCCTGCGCTTGGCGAACGGCCCGCAAAGTCTTCTCCTATCCATCCCCACCCGTGAAGCATTCCGTTTTAGTCGTTGGCAGTTTTAATCAGGATCTCGCGTTCGACGTGAAGGAATTTCCGCGACCGGGCGACGAGGTGGTGGGCGAATTTCGCACCAGTCCCGGCGGCAAGGGTTTCAACCAGGCGGTCGCTGCAACGCGGGCTGGCGTTCCCACGCTCTTTTGTGGCGCGGTCGGACCCGATGCCTTCGGGACGAGCGCCCGCAAGTTTGCCGATGAAGCGGGGATTCAGGCGCATTTTGTCACAAAGCCCAAACACACGACCGGCGTGGCGGTCATCACCGTGAATGCAGAAGGTGAAAACCACATCGTCGTCTCCCCCGGTGCAAATTTCGGACTGCGACCGCACGACATTCCCGCGGCCATCGTCAAATCGGCCCAAGTCGTCGTTTGCCAGGGCGAAACAAATTATTCCACCGCCGCGCACGTCTTGCGGATCGCACGGGGGAGCGGTGCCATCACCGTCTTCAATCCCGCGCCGATGCGCGCCGGGTTCGACGTAGCGTTGCTCCGCCACAGTGAAGTACTCATCCCGAACGAGGCGGAATTCCTCGCCCTGCTGAAATTACGCCCACGCAGCGCAGCGTTGTTACGAACGGCACCATTCGCCGCCCCAAGCGGATTCACCGAGGATTCATTCGCCACGCTCAAAGGCGAATTGCTCCAGCAACTCTGCCGCTCACTCGAAGTTCCGGTGGTCATCGTCACCCTCGGCGGTCGCGGCTGTTTCGTTTCGCAGCCCGACGTTTTCAGACGCATCAACGCGCACGCGGTCGAAGCCGTGGACACCACGGGCGCAGGCGACGCGTTTGTCGGCGGCTTCGCGGCCGGCTTGGTTAAATTCAAAAACAACATCTTCGAAGCCGCCAACTACGCCAGCGCGGTCGCGGCGCTTTCCGTCCTGCAACCCGGAGCCGCTCCCGCCATGCCGATCGCCCGCGAAATCGCGCGTTTTCTCAAGAAGCGCGATCACTCGTAGAACACGCCCTCAGTTATTGGGAATGTATCCCGAATAACGCGGCTCGAAAAACTTTCGGGCGTAGACCGGCACGTATTGAATGATGCCGAAAACGCCCAGTAGAAACAATGCATCGCGGTAAGCACCGCCCCAAAAGATTCCGTGGATTCCACAGAATTCCGCCAACGCCAGGCCAATAATGTAGATCACGAGTGCGCGGCCCGGATCGGAGTACCGCGGCAATACCAGCCAGCGAACGATCACGCTAACGAACAGAGCCGGAAAGCCCGCGAGATTGATCAAGAACTCCGCCGTTGAGACGGCTGGCAGCGGTTTGGCCCGACCGAAGAAAAAATAAATCATACAAAGGCCCCCCAAGACTCCGCCCCAGATAATCCACCAGATCATTAATTGCGCTCTGATGCGCTGTGCGTCAGGTCCGCGGATCATGGCTCAAGCTCCGACGGGATGCCACGTGGTCTTGAACTCAAGGAGCGGACGAATCTCGTACAGGCCTTCCTGTTTTTCGGAGAACCAGTCAATCGGCTCCTCGGATTTACGGAGGTTCACGCGTTTGACACTGTCGGCGGCGGAGCGCTTCAACTGTTCACGTTCCTCGGCGTTCGCACAACCGGCAACCGCGCGGAGATGCGCGTGGGTGCCAAACGTCGGCACTAATTCTTTGCGGAAACCCGTGAGCAGGTTGACGACGCCGCCCGGCAGATCACTCGTGGCCAGCATCTCGCCCAGCACGATCGCGGGATAAGGCCGCGCGGACGAAGCCAGCGCCACGACGGTATTGCCGCTCGTGATCGCCGGCGCGATCAGCGACACCAAGGCGAGCAGCGGCATCTCGTCGGGGGCGAGAATCCCGACAATGCCCATCGGTTCGGTGACGGTGAAATTAAAATACGGCGCCGCGACTGGATTCACATTGCCCAAGACCTGTTCGTACTTGTCCGTCCAGCCCGCGTAGTGGATCAGTCGGTCGATCGTCGCGGCAACCTCCTTGGCAGCTACGGCCTTGGAAGCACCGCCGACCGTCAGCGCGTCAGCCATGTCAGCGGTGCGAGCCTCGAGCATTTCGGCGAGACGGTAAATAACCTGTCCGCGATTGTACGCGGTGCGTTTCGCCCAGCCCGGGCCCGCTTTCGAGGCCGCTTCGACCGCGTTGCGCAGGTCCTTACGCGTGCATTGCGGAATGTTGGCGAAAAATTTGCCGGACGCATCCTGCAGCAAGAAAGTTCGCGCGCTCTCGGAGCGGATGAACGCGCCGCCGACATAAACCTTGGGAGTCTTGGTGATGGGAAGACGAAGTTTCATGTGGATGCAACGGTTTCAGCGGCTACCTCGTTGGCGGAGGCTTCGCCCTGCAAATGGGTTTTTTCCTTATATACTTTGGCGACGAAAATGAAAATTCCCACGCAGCCAATCGAAAGGAGGGCGTAGAAATTGTAGTACGCAGCGCCATGCAGCTTGGTCGTGCCGTCCGGATTGGCGATGAACCAATGCACGATCGCCGCAAACGCGTTGCCGGCGGAGACCGACCAGAAAAACAACGCCATGATGAGCGACTTCAAGGTTTTCGGTGCCTGCGTGTAGGCGAACTCCAGCGCAGTGATCGAGACCATGACCTCGCTCGCGGAAAGCAGCGCGTACGCTGGAATCTGCCAGCCGATGCTCGGCTTCAGTCCGGCCTCAAGTTGAGTTTCGATCCACGCACTGACGAAAAACGAGAGACCGATGACGATCAAGCCCAAGCCGATTTTTCGCAGAGCTGTGAGGGGAAAAATGCGATCAATTGCCGGATAAATCACGTACTGGAACAGCGGAATAAATACCAGGATCATGATGGCGTTGAGCGCTTGGATCTGCGATGAGAGCCAGCTGATGCCCAGAAAATGGAGATCCATTTTCTCCGCCTGCAGCACCCATTCGCTGCCGCTTTGGTCCCACAACGCCCAGAACACCGCAACAAAGGCAAAGATCACCGCCAAGCGCCCGATCGTTGCAAGTCCCTCGCGATTAAACACGTCACGAAGAAACGCTTTCCCTCCCGGCGGGATATGGGCGAACTTGTATCGGCCCGACCAAAATGCGGCCGTGGCGATCAACATCAGCCCCGCCGGCACGCCAAAAGCGAGCCCAGCCCCATAGTGCTCCAGCAACCACGGGATCAGCAGAATCGAGAAAAACGAACCGAAATTAATTGAGAAATAAAACCAGCCAAATGCGCGTGAGATCAGGTGCTTGTTGTCCGCGCTAAATTGATCGCCCACGTGTGAGGATACGCACGGCTTGATCCCGCCTGCCCCGAAGGCTATCAAACCCAGGCCCAGTCCGAGCCCGAGTCGCGTATGGTCGAGCGCGAGCACCACGCTTCCCGCGCAATAGACCAGCGAAAGCCAGATGATTGTGCGATACTTTCCCCAAAAAGCGTCTGCGATAATCGCACCGAAAGCCGGAAAAAAATAATTGGAGGCAACAAACCAGTGGTACCA
>JAYVMJ010000699.1:0-5542 GCA_043759025.1 Verrucomicrobiota bacterium
GAAATTGCGACGAGTCGACCAAAGTACGCTGCCAGTCTGGTCGTCACTTTCCAGCGCTCGTATTCCTGACAAGGCGCAAAATCTTACCGTCCCAGATGCTAGCGAGAAGCACGTCCCCATTGCGCGGATCGCGGGCGAACGAAACGATCGCCTGCCTATCCGCCACTTGCTTCACGTCCGCAGCCTTCATCGGCCGATCACCGTCCGGCTGGAAGGCCCAAATCCGTCCCGTCACATAATCCGCGAAAAGGTATTTTCCGTCGAGATCGGGATAACGACTGCCGTGACTGACCAAGCCGCCCGTAATGCAAAGCCCGTCCGGATGCGGGTAGTCCCAGACCGGTCCATTGAAAACAGCCCCCGGAGGCGGAGTGCCTTGAAATGGGAAATTTCCTTCGCGAAAACTCCAGCCGTAGTTTCCGCCGCGCACAATGAGATCCACTTCCTCATGGCTTTCCTGTCCGACGTCGCCGCACCACAACCGGCCAGTCGCGGGATCAAACGACATGCGCCAGGGATTGCGCAAACCGACCGCCCAAAATTCAGTGCGCACGTGGATCGGATCGACGGGAAGTCCATTAAAACGCGCCGCGCCGACAAACGGATTATCAGCGGGAATCGCATAGGTACCGGGATGCACCGCCGGGTGCGGGTTGGGGACGATACTTTGGGGAAGCAAGTCCACATCCAGACGAAGAATGCCGGAGAAAAAATCGCGATCGACCCGCTGGCCGTTGCGGTATTCGTCGTTCGCGCCCCCCTCGTCGCCCAAAGACAAATAAAGGAATCCATCGGGACCGAAAACCAGTTCGCCGCCGTTGTGATTGGGTGCCTCGTCGGCCTGCGAGATCAGTTGTTGTTCCGAAGAAGGATCAGCTGCGTTGGGATTAGCCGCAGAAACAAGAAACCGCGACAAACGGTCCTCACGAACAGTGCGCCCATTCACTTTCAGGCAACTCGTGTACCAGACGTAAAACTGCCGGTTGTGCCTGTAATCGGGATGAAACGCGATCGCGAGAACGCCTTGCTCAACTTCGTCACCACCCACCTTCCGCTTGAGATCGAGAAAAGTTTCACGGGAAGGGTGGTTCAGGTCAGGAATCACCATGATGCGCCCCGTCTTTTCCACGACGAACAGCCGGTTCGTTTCCCCGGGTGGCGCCACCATCGCGACTGGCTGATCGAAATTTAAGTCGAACGCCTCTTCCGTGACATAAGGTAAGGAAGACTCTCTTCCACAAGAGGAGGAAAGGAGGGCAATACACGAAAACGCGAACAACGCGGCCACGCGGGAGAAATGCATGGGAGCTGAGGCAACGGTAAAACAGCTTCAGCGTCAAGTGACCACGAGGCGTAAACGGAATCCGCCGGTTTCCGGTGTTATGCGTACACAAACAACAACTGGAGAAAAACCCCGATCAACCCTGCCTTCATCTCCACAACCAAGCCAGGCCACTCAAACAAGTTCCTGCGTTTTTCCCCGTGATGAATTCGTTGCTGCAAACCTTCCGACCTCCGCTTCCCGCTTCGCACACCGTGGCAAAACGGAATTCTGCGAGTAGCATTTACCCGGTACTGGTTTACGAAGGAAACTGACCGTCGTTATTGCACTTACCTTCGGACTTCAACTCCTCGTGGCGTCCGCCAGCGGAAGCGATGATGTCGTCGCGGCATATGCAAGCGTCGCGCCTGACAAAAAATAGATTCCCGCTGGAATCGAATTCAACCGCGCCAGGTCAACGCGTGGCACAACGCCACGCCCGCCGCGTCCGCTTCGTCAAATGCGAGTGTCCGCCCGTGACCCAACATCGACATGACCGTGCGGGCCATTTGATCCTTGCTCGCCCGTCCAGCGCCCACCACGGCCTGTTTCACGCGTAGCGGCGCATATTCGAAAACTTCCTTCTGCTGCAAAGCCGCGGCGGCGATCGCCGCTCCACGTGCCGCACCGAGAATCTGCGCGGTTTGGAAATTCTGGACGTAAATCGTCTGCTCAAGCGCCACGTGGCCGGGATCAAAATCCGCGACGAAAGCCGCCACCGCTCGATAAATTTCACCGAGACAGTACGGCATCGAATGTTTCGCCAAAATCCGGACGGTCTGACAGCGCAAAAGAACCGGCTGGCGACCAGCGACAAATTCGATGAGCGCCAACCCTGTGCCGCGCAAACTGGGATCGATGCCGAGTACGCGCCCCTGAAACGCCGGGCGCTGCAGCGTCGGCGCATCCGGCCACGTCTTCGCCTGGAGTTTTCCCTCCAGCTTTGCCTTCCACATGTCCCTGATCGACGAACGCGCCATAAAGCGGTTCACCGCATACACTGAAGCGCGCGAAAGAAGAAGCGGAATGTTTGCTTCGTGGAATGACGAACCGGCAGAAATCTTGCCACTTCCCGATATCGTGGTTCCCAAGCGGATTTTTCTGGGTTATTCGTCTTAAAAATGAAACCGCCCCGGCGCGCCCCCCCGCCTCCCTCCGACGAACGGACTCAAGCCCCCTTCCCCAATTGGTGGCAGCGGACATTTCGACGGTTTGACGCCTTCCGCCTCCGCGATGTCTGGTGGCGTCTGCTCGATCGCTGGGAAACGAAACGGTCGTTCCGCTGGTTCTCGATCAGCCTGTTCGCCGTCGCTCTGCTCGCAGTCGCGACCGCGCTGTGGGCTTATCCGTGGTGGATGCGCCGGAATTCCGTCAAAATGGCTCGCGAATGGCTCGCCGCCGGACGGATCAATTACGCAGTCGAAGCGATTCAACAGGCGATCCAACTCGATCCCAAAAATCCAGCGCCGTGGCAGATCGCAGCGGAAATCGCGCGGATTCGCGGGCAGAAAAGCAAAGCGGTGGACTACGCTCATCACGCGGCGAGCCTGGAACCGGGCAACACGGATCTCGCCATTGCCTGGGCGGCGGAGGCGCTGCGCGCCGACTCGATGATGGAGGCAAAGGAAGCGCTGGCTGCAGTTCCAACGAATGTACTGGAAAAATCGCCTGACGCCCAGCGGTTACTGGGGGAAATGGCCCGTCGGGATCTTCGGTTGGACGACGCGCAAAAGCATTTCGAAACCGCGCAGCGGCTGGACGGTCCGGTAGCGGTCGACGAGGTTCCGCTGGGGCTGATCCTGCTCAACTCGAAAGACCCCGCGCAGCGGCAACGCGGCTTAGGACTGCTCGAACACTGGGCGAGCGATCGCGAATGGGGCGTCGTCGTATTACGAACATTACTGGAGGACGCGCGGTCGCACAACGATCAGCCCGCAATGGTGAAATGGGCGGAAGCACTTCGAGCCAATCCCGGCTTTACCAACGGCGATATGCCAAACTATCTGTCGGTTTTATCCCAAGTAGCCCCGGCGAAATTTGCGGAAGTCATCGCTTCGATGGAGCAAGCTCATGCCGCCAGCCCTGAAGCCGCGACGCGGTTGCTGAGTTGGTTGAATCAAATTGGGCGGAGCAACGAAGCCGTTCGCTGGATGAAGACACTGCCCGCGGCGGCCATGCAAAGACCACCATTGGCCGTGGCTGGCGCAGAAGCATTGCGTCAAATTGCCGACTGGCCAGCCCTCCAGGCTTGGACCCATGGGGAAAGTTGGGGACCAGACGGAGATTTTCTGCGGTGGGCCTACCGCATGCAAGCCGCCCGAATGTTAGGAAACGAAACGGAAGCCAAGGAACTTTGGCTCACCCTGTACAGTCACGCCCAACTGAACGGAGTTCACGCCCTCTTCGCCGGTTCCACGCTCTACAGCTGGGGGCTGGAAACCGAGGCTGAATCACTTTGGTGGCGGGCAGCTGAACAGGAAGGCCCGACCGCAATTGAAGCGCTCGGTTCGTTGGCCCGGCACTACCAAACCCACCGTGATGCCGACGGACAATACCGGGTGTTTCGCCAGTTACACTTACTGCATCCGCACGATGCGGCCGCAGGCAACAATTTTTCTTTTTTTGCTGCACTCACCGGCCGCGATCAACGATTGGCGGAGCAAGTCGCTCGCGAAAATCTTGCGAGCGAACCACAAAACCAAATCTACGTCGCGACCTTGGCTTTCAATCTCTTCATGCAAGGAAAGCCCGCGGAATCACTTGCTCTGCTTAAACCGTGCGCCGAAAAGATCAGCCAATCGCCCGTACTTGCTTTTGCCTACGGCTTGGCTTTGGCGGGAACCGGGGAAAAAGCTAAAGCGCACATGTTACTCGACAGCATTGCCGCCCATGCGCCCACCAAGCGCGAAGCGGAAATAATCCAGGCGACCCTCACTAATTAAGCGACCGCATCTTTCCGTCGGCGAACGCGCCGCAGGCCAAAAACTCCCAGCGCAGCCACGACCGGCAGCCACGTGCCGACCTCCGGTACGGGATTGCCATCAATTAAAGTGGCCGAACCGACTTGATAGACGAGCAGGCCGCTTGGATTAAGCGCGGCGGAAGTACTCCCGCCCGTCTGGCTGTTTGTATTGGCGACCACGACATACAGATAATTGGTGCCGATCACAAAGCTCGCGTTATTTGCCGAACCCGTTCCGTAGTTTTGCAAAGTCAGGGACGTGGTGTTATTCCAGGCGCTCGTGGCGCTGCCCGACGCTGCTGTACCCCCGGTATTGATCGCACCGGTGCGCGCGGTTACCGTCGGCGCGGAAGCAGGATTTACGTAAACCGAGTACTGATCATCCGCTGCAATCGTCAGCGAAATCGAAACATTGTTTGTCACTGATGAACCAGAGGTGCCCGAGCCGGTAATGGTGAAAGCCAGCGTATAAACGAAATAGGCACTGTTCCGTCCAGTCGTGCCATTGCCGGGTAGATAATCGCCGCCAATATTTGCCGTACCGCCGGTTGCCGCAGTGCTCGCACCGGGCGCAGTAATCCATTTTGAAGTCGATGTGTTCGGCACATAGGCGCCGTCAATATAACTCGAACTCAAAACGTAGGCAGCTCCCGTGTAGGAACCCGACGTGGATCCGGTGCCGTTCACATTGGCGTAAGAAACACTCCAGTGAGGATCCGTTGCCCCACCCGCCAGTACATTCCCGCTGTTATCAACGCCGGTATAAAAAAGCCCGGCGATATTCGTGGCAGTGCCACCTCGTACGGCCGCACCACAGCACAGCAAAATCGCAACGACCAACGAAAGAGCTCGAAAATGCTTAGTGTGGTTCACGGGGTAAAATCTAGGGTATATTTCCTATTTTCCAATCTAATTATGGGGAAGCCCTTATGGTTAAAGCAATTGGATGGAATACTTACACAACTTGAGCGAAAAAGCGAGTTTTAGAACACATTGAACAAGAACAACCTTACAATATAAAGACTCTTTTACGGATACTCAACTCATCGAGGTTTTATTGCAAATAAATATCTTTAAAGATCATTTATTAAGCTCAAATCGGCGTACTTCTTCAGAAAAAAAGCAATTTCAACACTGCGATCCCAGTAAGTAAAAGCACGCCGTTTTCGAAATGCCTTTGGTTGATCCGTTCGATCACCGGTCGCCCTAACAACGCCCCGACCGCGACCGCTGGGAAAAGGTAAAGATCCAGTTTGAAG
>JAYVMJ010000700.1:0-3170 GCA_043759025.1 Verrucomicrobiota bacterium
AAACCAAACGCCGCGGTGGTGCCGGAATTTATTATCACTTCGATTACGTCGGCGGCCCGAGAAACTACAAATGGCTCAACACCATTCCGCTCACAAAAATCCAGGAGCAGATGAATCTCGCGTGGCAGTACGACGCCAACCGCATCTGGATTGTGAACGTCGGCGACCTGAAACCGATGGAATTCCCCATCGAATTTTTCCTGACCATGGCGTGGGATCCCGCCCGGTGGCCCGCCGACAAGCTCGTGGCTTATTCCGAACAATGGGCGGCCAACAATTTCGGCCCAGCCCACGCCGCCGAGATCGCCGCTTTGATCAACGGCTACACCAAACTCAACGGCCGCCGCAAACCCGAGATGCTCGCGCCCGACACCTACAGTCTCGTCAATTACCACGAAGCGGAACGCGTGCTCGCCCAATGGCAAACGCTCACCAGCCGCGCCGAATCCCTCAATGCGGCACTTTCGCCCGATTACCGCGACGCCTTTTTCCAGCTCGTGCTTTATCCGGTCAAAGCCTGCGCCAACCTTCAGGAACTCCACGTTGCCGCCGGATTGAACCGCCTCTACGCGCGCCAAGGTCGCGCCGCCACCAACGCGGAAGCCGCCCGCGTGCGCGAGACATTCGCCGAGGACGGCAAGCTCGTCGCCAAATACCATTCGCTCGGCGGCGGAAAATGGGACCACCTGATGGACCAAATTAAATTGGGCTACACCATCTGGCAGCAGCCCGACATCGAAACCATGCCCGCTGTTGTGGAAGTCCGCCCGCACCGCGAACCATCGATGGCCGTCGCAATCGAAGGTTCCGAAATCGCGTGGCCCTCAACGGGGGCCAGTCCGGCCGCGTTACCCGCATTGGATTCGACAATCCCGGAAACCCGCTGGATCGACGTCTTCAATCGCGGCGCGAGCCCTTTCACCTTTCACGCGACGGCGAATCCACCGTGGGTAAAATTAACACCGGCGAACGGAGCGGTCGACCAAACCACTCGCGTGGAGGTTAGTGTCGACTGGGCGGTAGCACCCGAAGGCGAAACGAAAACCACGATTACCATCGAAGGCAGCACCGGAGAGCGAGCGACGATTCAACTTCCTCTTCGCAAAGTCATCCTTCCAGCGAATGCCACCGGGTTCATCGAGTATGATCGCACTATCGCCATCGAGGCCCCGCATTTCAGCCGGGCGATCGGCGACGGAAAAAACACGTGGCGGATTCTCCCCGATTTCGGCCGGACCTTGGGCGGCGTCGCTTCATTCCCGGTCAAGGCTGCGCCGATCGTTCCCGCCGGCAATTCGCCGCATTTGGAATACGACGTTTTCCTTACCAGCTCCGGCGAAATCTCCGTCGAACTGCAATGCGCACCGTCGCTCGATTTCCAGCCCGGCGACAGCCTGCAACTGGCCGTCTCCTTTGACGACGCGCCGCCTCAGATCGTGAAACTCGGCACTTGGGCCACCCTTCAAACTTGGGAGCGCTCGGTCGGTGACGGCGTTCGCCGCGTCACCACCAAACTCGCTCGCGCGCAAGCCGGACCCCACGGTTTCAAATTCTGGCTCGTAACGCCCGGCGTCGTGCTCGAGCGCATCGTCCTCAACACCGGTGGCGTCCGCCCCAGTTATCTCGGGCCGCCTGAGAGCGTGCACACGAAATGAACGGCTTGTGCACAATTAGACTGACTTCGCGCGTGCTCTCCGGGGCGCTCTCCGGTTAACTTTCCCGCTCTCATGAAACTCGGCCTCGGCCTCTACAAACACATGCTCAATCGCGAGAATTTCCAATTCGCGCGACAAGCCGGAGCAACTCACCTCATCGCCCACCTCGTGGACTATTTCCGCGGCGGCGGACACTCCCCATCCGATGACCAGCCGCTCGGCACCGACTGGGGCTGGGGCCTCGCCGGCGATCCCAACCAGCTTTGGTCGCTCAATGAGCTGGTCGCGTTACGGCGGAACGTGGAGGCGTCCGGATTGAAACTCGAGGCCATCGAAAACTTCGATCCCGCGCACTGGCACGACATTCTCCTCGATGGTCCGCAACGCGCTCACCACGTCGACAACGTGAAGACGATCATCCGCCGCCTCGGCGAGGCCGGCATTCCGATCATGGGCTATAACTTCTCCATCGCAGGCGTCGCAGGGCGCACAAAAGGAAATTACGCCCGCGGTGACGCCCCGTCCGTCGGGATGGAAGGTCCTTATGATCTGCCGATGCCAAACGGGCTCGCGTGGAACATGATCGTCGACCCGACCGCGCCAACCAGCGACCCCGGTGTCATTCCGCCTGCGACCCACGAGCAGCTCTGGTCGCGTTTGCAGCGCTTTCTCGATGAGGTCCTTCCCGTGGCCGAAAAATCCGGCGTCCGGCTCGCCTTGCATCCCGACGATCCGCCGATGCCTTTCATCCGCGGCCAACCACGACTCGTTTATCAGCCGCATCTTTATCAGAAGGTGATCGACCTCAATCCGAGTCCCGCCAATCAACTGGAATTCTGCGTCGGTTCGCTGGCTGAGATGACCGAGGGCGACGTCTACGACGCGGTCGAACATTACAGCCGGCAGAACCGCCTTGGCTACGTTCATCTGCGCAACGTCCGCGACAAGGTTCCGCACTACAAGGAGACCTTCATCGACGACGGCGAAGTCGACGTGCTTCGGGTGCTCGCCATTCTCAAAAAAAATAAATTTGAAGGCGTGATCATTCCCGATCACGCCCCGCAGATGAGCTGCGCCGCCCCGTGGCACGCGGGCATGGCTTACGCGATGGGTTACTTGCGCGCTGGCATCCAATCACTCGATCACTCATGAAATCCCCCGAAGTATTTTCCCTGCGCGAGCAGGTCGCAATCATCACCGGAGGCGGGACCGGCATCGGTCTCGCCATGGCGCGCTCCATGCACGAGGCCGGCGCCCGGGTCGTGCTGGTCGGACGCCGCGAGGCCGAACTTCTCGCTGCAGTCAAAAAGCTCGGCTTGGGCGCCAGCCACGTCGTGCATGATATCACGCAGCTCGACGCCGCGCCCGCGTTGGTCGAACGCGTCACGCAAGAAGTCGGCCCCGTCAGCATCCTTGTGAACAACGCCGGCATTCACCTGAAAAAACCGGCGGTCGACACAACCTCCGAGGAATTTGAAAAGGTTCTTCGCACCCATATCTACGGAGCGCACGCAC
>JAYVMJ010000701.1:0-3249 GCA_043759025.1 Verrucomicrobiota bacterium
GCAACCCAGGCGGCGAGCTGTTCGCGCGTGGCGACGGCTCCAGTCGGGTTGTTCGGGAAACAAAGATAGATCAAATCGGTCGCGTTCGCGGGCGGCGACGGGACGTAGCCGTTCGCGGCGGTGGATTCGAGATAGGTGATGCCCTCGTAGCGGCCGTCGTGATTCGGACCCGTGCGTCCGGCCATGACGTTCGTGTCTACGTAAACCGGATAAACCGGATCGGGAATTGCGAGACGCGCGTCGGCGGCGAAGATTTCCTGAATGTTTGCGACGTCGCACTTTGAACCGTCGCTGACGAACACTTCATCGGCTTCGATTTTGGCACCGAGCGCCTGAAAATCATGCTGGGCGATGGCTTCGCGGAGAAACGCATAGCCTTGTTCGGGACCGTAGCCTTTAAACGTGGCCCGATTCGCCATTTCATCGGTGGCGGCATGCAGCGCGGCGATGGCGACGGGTGGCAGCGGCTCAGTGACGTCGCCGATGCCGAGTCGGATGATCGGCTTGTCCGGGTTGGCGGCGACGTAAGCGTTTACGCGCTTGGCGATGTCGGCGAAAAGATAAGAAGCCTTGAGCTTGGTGAAGTGTTCGTTGATGCGGATCATAAGGAAAGTAGCGAGTAGTGAGTAGTGAGTGGGAGGCGAGCGCGAATATCGTCGTTGGGATTCGGCAATCTGATGACGCGTTCTTGCCGATGCTTGGTTTGATATGCTCGCTACTCGCTACTGGCTACTCACTACCAGCCGAGCGAATGCGAGGCTTGAT
Source organism: Verrucomicrobiota bacterium (assembly GCA_043759025.1). Lineage (GTDB taxonomy): Bacteria > Verrucomicrobiota > Verrucomicrobiia > Opitutales > Opitutaceae > Lacunisphaera. Next base: position 766 of record JAYVMJ010000701.1, read on the forward strand.
AAAGGTAATGGCTTGTGGATATTCAAGCCCGATCCTGTGATGCAACTAATTGAAAAACTAACGGAGATGCGGGAAACCGCTGGGCGCTTGCGTCAGGAAGGGAAGCGACTGGCCTTTTTACCAACGTTGGGCGCCTTGCATGCCGGTCACGCGAGCCTGATCCGGCTGGCGCGGGAAAATGGCGACATCGTGATCGTCTCGGCCTTTGTTAATCCGCTCCAATTCGGGCCCAGCGAAGACTTCGTGAAGTATCCGCGGACGTCTGCGGCTGACGCCGCGTTCGGTGAAAAGGAAGGAGTCGACATCTTATTTTCACCGACGACGGACGAAATGTTTCCGCGCGGATTTTCGACGCAGGTGCAGGAGGAGATTGTGAGCAAGCCATTGTGCGGCGTGGCGCGGCCGGCGCTCTTTCGCGGCGTGCTGACTTGCTGGCTCAAGTTTTTCAATATTATCCAGCCTCACGTGCTTGTGATGGGGGAAAAAGATCCGCAGCTGTTCTCGGTGGTTAAGAAGTCGGCCGACGATCTCTTTTTGCCGGTTAAAATTGTGACCGGTCCGTTGGTGCGGGATGCGGATGGTTTGGCGATCAGTGCGCGCAACACTTACCTGACGCCCACGCAACGCGAAGAAGCCTTGGCGGTCTATGGGTCGTTGCGGAAATCCAAGGAAATGGTCGAAAGCGGTGTTAAGAGTGCCGATCGGCTCGTTGCGGAGGTCACGCATATGATCGGGGAGAAAAGGCGGCTCCGGGTGATCTATATTTCGGTGGTGGACCGGCATACCATGGAACAGCTCCGCGAGATAACCCCCGGGCAATGTCTCCTCGCGATCGCCTACTGGATCGATGAGATCCGGTTGACCGACAACATCCCGTTATAAACGGGCTTTTCGCCCTGTGAATAACTTGTCAGTCGCGCTCTGGCGCCGCTGTGGTCGGTTTTCCGTTTTTGATGTGAACAATTTTGATAGTTAACGGCAGTGATGGGTAACTTTCGAGTGAGAGGTCGGGAAAGGTTATGAACAATTGTCTAGGTAGGGGCGTGAGTAATCCGCTAAACGCGATTCATGTCATTGGAAGGTAATTAGTTGCAGATATTGGATGGGATGTGTTGGCGACGTCACCAGCGACGCCCACTTGCATAGCTATGAGGAGCGTAGAGCAACTTATGTGTTTTCTCAGAAGAGGAACGGGAATCGAAGCGTAGGATGTTTGGACAAAATCGGAGGTGAAACCCCTCTGTGAAGAAACTTCAGTTTCAATCCCGCTGCGAACACGACTGAGGAGTTGTATTTTACGAGTATCTTTGTGACGACTGAGGGGTTGTGAGTACTCTTTTCCCTGAAAAACCACGTGTTGCGATCATTGGTTCCGGTGCATTGGGCTGCTATTATGGAGCCCGGTTGGTGAAGTCTGGCTGCGACGTGCATTTCCTGGTCCGCAGTGGCCGGGCGGCGATCACGGCGCGGGGCATTCGCATCAAAACCCCGACGGAGCGAATTCACGTTAAAAAAGTTCGCGCCTACGCGACGACGGCGGAGATCGGGCCGGTCGACCTGGTCATTGTCGCGCTGAAAGCCACCGCCAATGACATGCTCGCGAAACTGCTGCCGCCGCTCATGGGCGAGAAGACATTGGTATTAACTTTGCAGAACGGTTTGGGCGTCGAGGAACCGGTGGCTGCGGTCGTCGGCGCGGAACAAGTGCTCGGCGCGATTTGTTTTATCGGGTGCATGCGCCGGGCACCGGGAGTCGTGGACTGTTCTTTTCCGGGTCTGATCATGATCGGCGAATTCGGCCGGCCTGCGGGAGTCCGCACGCGTCAGGTCGCGCGGCTTTTTGAGAAGGCGGGGGTGAAATGCGACGCGCAGGAAAACCTCGAGGAGTTGCGCTGGAAAAAACTCGTGTGGAATGTGCCATTCAACGGCCTCGCGATCGCCGGTGGCGGCATCACCACGGATATTCTGATTGCCGATGAAGGATTGCGCACGCTGGCGCGGCGATTGATGGAGGAGGTCGTGGAAGCGGCGGCGAAGTTTGGCCATGTGATTCCGCGGGCGTTTCTGGACCAACAGTTCGAGCGCACGGTGAAACTCGGCAAGTATAGTCCGTCCAGCCTCATCGATTTTCGCGAAGGCCGCTCGATTGAGCTTGAGGAGATTTGGGGCGAGCCCGTGCGCCGCGCCAAATCCGTGGGCGTGCCGGTGCCGCGGCTGGAAATGCTTTATTGGTTGATCAAGCGCTTGCTCGCCGGACGGAAAACGACCGCCAAGCGGCGCTGAGTCGGATTGAATCGGTAGGGACGGTTGTCCCCTCGTCGGGCCGTAGCCTCAGACCTCCTGATCCCGAGGAATGAGGGTGAGCGCGACTTCACCGCGAATCGAAAAAAAATACATTTAACGCGGAGGGCGCGGAGGACTGTTTGCCGGGCGACTGGCCCGGACAAATGCCGGGCTGCCAGCCGGGCAGCAACGGCGCGGAGC
>JAYVMJ010000702.1:0-2639 GCA_043759025.1 Verrucomicrobiota bacterium
TCGTGGCAAGCATGGGCGTCGTCTTTCCGGACAATGATCGCATCGGCACCGTGTACGTCTTGGAAAATGACGGCCATCAAAACTTCACGCCACACATTGTCCTCGAAAATACTTCACGCGTCACGGATGTGCGCGTGGCGGACCTCAACCACGACGGGCGGCCCGATCTGGTGCTGGCGCAGTTTGGCTACGATCAGGGTGAAGTAAGCTGGCTCGAACGCACCGGACCATGGGAATTCAAGCGCCACGTCATGCTGGAACTATCCGGGGCGATCAACGTCTGCGTCGCGGACTTCAATGGCGACGGCAAACCCGACGTGGTCGCGCTCCTCTCGCAGCAGTGGGAGGAAATTTACTATTTTCAAAACGATGGCCTGGGCAATTTCACCACCAAGCGCATTTGGGGTTCCACCAATGAGGATTTCGGCAGCAGCGGAATCAGCGTCTGCGACCTGAATCGCGACGGAAAACCGGATATCATTTATTCCAACGGCGACGGTTTCGGTCCGGCTTCGACGCCGGGACCGCGGCCGTGGCATGGTGTCCAGTGGCTCGAAAATTTGGGCGACGGAAATTTTCGCTACCACCGCATCGGCAATCTTCCGGGCGCCTACAGCCCAATCGGCATCGACCTCGACGGCGACGGCGCCATGGACGTCGTCGCTGTGGCGGCCTACGCCGATTGGAACAATAAAAACCGGAGCGCGATTTCGTTGATGTGGTTTCGTAACGATGGACGGATGAATTTCGAACCCCACATCCTCGCCCACGGACCGAAGGATCAAATCACGCTCGCCAGCGGTGATTTCGACGGCACCGGCAAACCCGTGCTCGTGACCGGCGGTTTCTACATCTATCCGCCCTACGACTCCATGGGCCGCGTCACTCTTTGGCGCCACCCGCCTTCGCGATGAAAAAGAAACCGATTTTTTCGCTTCTCGCCGGCACGGTGGTAGTCTCGGCGGCGCTAGGCGCGTGGGGCTGGCTGCAAGCCGGAAAAACCCAATCGCAAGTCGTCGCGGCACTTCCGACTTCGCCGGACGTCAGCAATTCCCCTGCGCGGTTGCGCGACGAATTATCCTCCGCCGATACCGAGGCGCGTTCCCGGCTTCACGCGCGCGCCGGGCTCGTCAGCCTCAGCCGCCTTTACCATGCCAACGGTTTTCTAAACGAGGCCGTGCAGTGCTACACCGAACTGGAAGTCCTCGATCCCACCGAGCCGCGCTGGCCGCATTTGCACGCGACTATTCTCGCCGGCTTCGGTGAAATCGAGCCCGCCATCGCCCTTTGGCAACGCGTGGTGATGCGCGATCCGAAATACATTCCCGCTCAGCTGCGCCTCGGCGACGGCCAGCTGAAGTCAAATCACCCGGATGAGGCGGGCGCGACTTATTCGCGCGTGATGAGTGAGGATCCGTCGAATTCGTACGCCCTGCTCGGGCTCGCCCGCCTCGACTACGAAGCCGGCCGGTGGGACAAGGCCCAACAACGCCTGGAAACCGTGGTCCAGCAAACCAACTACACTCTCGGCTACGACCTCATTGTCACGCTCTACGAAAAATCCGGCCAGACCGATCGCGCCCGTGCGATTCGCGCGTCCCAAAAAGCCTCGGGTGCCTACCGCGATCCTCCCGATCCCTGGCTCGATGAGTTGATGGATGTTTGTTACGATCCCTATCGTCTAGCCCTCACCGCGGGATTTATCGCCCGCAACGGCAATCCCGGGAAAGCCGCGCAACTTCTCCAGCGCGCCATCGAACTCGCCCCCGACGACGTCGCGTCGCGCTTCCAGCTCGGCACGCTCAGCATCGAACAAAAGAATTTTCCGGTCGCACGCGAACAACTGGAACGCTGCACGCGGCTGGCGCCCGAGTTCGCCGACGGTTGGGCGCAGTTAAGCGGCCTGCAAACGCAACTCGGCGAAACGTCCGCCGCCGCCAGCACCCTGGCCGCCGGTCTCGCCCATTGCCCGGAATCGCCCGGCCTGCACTTGATGCGCGCCCATGCGCTCAAAAAAGCCGGCTCGAACAGCGAAGCGATCGCCGAGTTCCGCGAATCGATCCGCCTGCGACCCAATGAAGCCGACGCGTATATCGAGCTCGCGAACTTCTTAATCAATCTCGGCCGGGTCGACGAAGCCGTGCGCCTCCTTGAACAATCGCTCGAAGCCGAGCCCGGCAATCCGATGGCGATCAGCACCCTCGCCTTTCACGCCATCACGACCGGCGACGAATCGTCCGCTCTCCGCTGGATGGCCAGGGTGCGCAACCAGCCCCGCGTGGCGCGCGAACAAGCGGAACAACTACGCGCCGCTTACGAACAACAGTTCGGCCACCCGTTGCGCTGAATTCCGCCCGCACGGAAAAATGCCGCGATAACTGGAGATTTAATCAGTGGAGCCGCAGCGACCCCGCTACGGTTCCCCCAACCACGGCGAGGTCGCCCTGGCTCCAGAAAACGCCAACAAGAAAAACGCACCATCCTGTGGGACGGATGCGCTCATCCCCAGACCTCCTGATCCCGAGGAATGAGGGTGAGCTCAACTTCACCGCGAATCGGGAAAAAATACATTTAACGCGGAGGGCTGTTTGCCGGGCGACTGGCCCGGACAAATGCCGGGCTGCCAGCCGGGCAGCAAC
>JAYVMJ010000703.1:0-4173 GCA_043759025.1 Verrucomicrobiota bacterium
TCAACAAGCAAAAAATCAAGCGGGCGCTGACGCCTACGACGCCTCAAAACTGGGCAAATTGGAAGGGCTCGAAGCCGTGCGCAAAAAGCCCGGCATGTACATCGGCGGCACGGACGAACGCGCGCTCCACCACTGCGTTTCCGAGGTCCTCGACAACTCGGTGGACGAACATCTCGCGGGTTTTTGCACCCGCATCGAAGTAAACATTCACGTCGACGGCTCGATCAGCATTCGCGACAACGGCCGCGGCATTCCGGTCGACATCCATCCAGTTTATAAAATCCCGGGCGTGGAAATGGTGCTCACCACCCTTCACTCGGGCGGTAAATATGGCCAGGGCGGCTATAAATTCTCCGGCGGTACCCACGGCGTCGGCGCCAAGTGCGTCAACGCGGTCTCCGAGTGGTTCGAAGTCGAGGTTTCCCGCGGCGGTCAGGTTCACCACATGAAGTTCGAGCGCGGGAAGGTCGTGCAGAAACTCGAAGTCATCGGCAAAGCGAGCACCACGGGCTGTTACATCACGTTCAAGCCCGACGCTGAAATCTTCAAGGAAACCACGGTGTTCCAAAGCAGCCGCATCAGCCAGCGCCTGCGCGAATTGGCCTTCCTAAATTCCGGTCTCCAGATCGTTTTCACCGACGAACGTCCGGCCGAACCCAAACCTGAAACTTATTACTACAAGGACGGTGTAGAAGAATTCGTTAAGCAGATCAACACGGGCAAAACGCCAATCCATCCGAAACCGATCCGCATCGTCAAGGAAACCAAGCTACTGCTCGACGACAAACCGGCCGAGGTGCACGCCGAAATCGTCCTGCAATACAACGACACCTACAACGACCAGGTTCTCTGTTACACGAACACGATTCATAACCCGGACGGCGGCACGCACCTTTCCGGTTTCCGCAGCGCCCTGACGCGTGCGATCAACCAATTCGCGAAATCGAATAATATCCTCAAAGACAAGGATCCCCAGATCACCGGTGACGATGTCCGCGAAGGACTCGCTGCGGTGATTTCCATCAAGCACAGCGACCCGAAGTTCGAATCGCAGACCAAGGTTAAGCTGCTTTCACCCGAAGTTGAAGGCATCGTCGGCTCGGTTTGCTACGAAGGCCTCGGTTTCTTTTTTGAAACCAATCCGGGCGTCGCGAAAAAGATCATCGATAAATCGCTCAACGCCGCCCGCGCCCGCGAAGCCGCGCGCAAAGCCCGTGAAACCGTCCGCAAAGGCGCGCTCTCCAGCGGGGGCCTGCCCGGCAAACTCGCCGACTGTTCCGAACGCGATCCAGCGTTGACCGAGCTCTACATCGTCGAGGGCGATTCCGCCGGCGGCTCCGCCAAACAGGGTCGCGACCGCATGTTCCAGGCGATTCTTCCGTTGCGCGGCAAACTGATCAACACCGAGAAAGCCCGCCTCGATAAAGTGCTTTCAAATGAGGAAATTCGAACCCTCATCACCGCCTGCGGGACGGGCATTGGCGAGGGCGACGAATCGGTCGGTGGCTTCAACGCCGCGAAGGCCCGTTACCACAAGATTATCATCATGACGGACGCCGACGTCGACGGCTCCCACATCCGCACACTGCTGCTGACGTTCCTTTACCGGCAGATGAAAGGCCTGATCGAACGCGGCTACGTTTACATCGCCCAACCGCCGCTCTACAAAATCAAGCGCAAGAAGCGCGAGCAGTACGTCGACAACGACGACCAGCTCAACCGCATCCTGCTTGAACTCGGCTCCGAGGATATCGTCCTCAAGCGCGAATCCGACAGCCATATTTTCGCGCCCGCCCAAGTCGAACAGATCGTCGAGAATCTTTCGGTTCTCGAAAAACTCGGCGGCGGCGTCACGCGCTACGGTGCCGCGCTTGCGGAATATCTCGACCAGCACGATCCGGCTACGCTCGCGCTACCGCGTTACGTGGCCCGCATTCGCCAGGGTAATAAGGAGAGCCACGAATTCCTAAAGGATGAAGCCGCCCGCGCCAAATTCCTTGAAGCCCGAAAGCTGAATGCCGATCTCACCGAACAGATCGACACCACGCCGAGCATCGATGGAACCGTCGCTCCTTTCGCCAGCGATAAAAAGCCCAGCGGCGCGGTCAAACGGATTACGATCCATGAGATCTTCGAGAGCACGGAAATGACGAAACTGCTCAGCGCTCTCTCCAAGACCGGTCTGGATATTGTCCAAACCAGCCCGACCGAAAAAGCCCGCTACACGATGACCGAAAACGCCGGCCAAAAGACGGAAAACATCACCGAACTCTTCGGACCACTCGAGATCGTCACGCAAATTCGCGCCAACGGTCGCAAGGGTCTTTCCATTCAACGATACAAGGGTCTCGGCGAAATGAACCCGAAGCAGCTCTACGAAACCACCATGGACCCGGAACATCGCCGGCTCCTGAAGGTTTCGATTCCCGACGCCGCCAAGGCCGACGCGCTTTTCACGTTGCTGATGGGCGAGGAAGTTCCTCCCCGCCGCCAGTTCATCGAAGACAACGCCCTCAACGTCCAATACCTCGACGTCTAATCAAAGTAGCGAGCAGTGGGTAGCGAGTAGCGAGCATCGCCGCCGCAAAAATTCCTACCTCCTTCCGCATACTTTTACTCGCTGCTCACTACCCGCTACTCGCTACTTTTCCGCATGTACACGACCGCTAACGAAAAACTGACGACCGCCAATATCACGGACATCATGCAGACGGCTTACATCGAGTACTCGATGTCGGTCATCATCGCCCGTGCCTTGCCCGATGCCCGCGATGGCTTGAAACCCGTGCAGCGCCGCGTGCTCTATGCGATGTTCCGCGAGGGTCTCTTGCACAACCGCCCCTTCGACAAGTGCGCCGGTGTCGTCGGTGAAGTACTCAAAAATTACCATCCTCACGGCGATTCGTCAGTGTACGATACGCTCGTCCGCCTCGCGCAACCGTGGGTCATGCGTTACCCACTGATCGATCCGCAGGGTAACTTCGGTTCGGTCGACGGTGACATGGCCGCCGCTTATCGTTACACCGAAGCCCGCCTGAAGGATATCGCGGAAGACCTGCTCAAGGACATCGAGGAGAACACGGTGGATTTCGTTCCCAACTACAAGGAATCGACCACCGAGCCGACCGTTCTTCCCGCCGCGCTGCCCAATCTGTTGATGAACGGCTCGACCGGCATTGCGGTCGGCATGACGACCAACATTCCGCCGCACAATCTCAGCGAGATCATCGATGCCGCCTGCGCGATTATCGACCGTCCATCGATCAGCGTCGATGAGGTCGTAAACTACATCCCCGGCCCCGACTTTCCCACCGGTGGCTTCATCACCGGCCGCGCCGGCATCAAATCCTACCTCACCACCGGCCGCGGCATTGTCCGTACGCGCGGCAAGGCCATGGTCGAGGAAATGAAGGGCGGCGGCGAACAGATCGTCATCACCGAGATCCCCTACAACGTAAACCGCTCCACGCTGGTCCTGCGCATTGCGGAGTTGGTCCGGGAAAAAGCGATCGATGGCATTCGCGACCTGCGCGACGAGTCCGACGAAAACACCCGCATCGTCATCGAGCTGAAACGCGGCGAGCAGTCCCAAATCGTCATCAACCAGCTTTACCAGAAAACCGCGCTTGAATCCTCTTTCGGCGTCATCCTGCTCGCGCTCGACAAGAAGCGTCCAAAGCAGATGAACATCAAGGAACTCCTTGAGTGTTACATCGACCACCGCCGCGAAGTCGTCACGCGCCGCACCCAGTTCCGCCTCGATCAGGCCAAGAAGCGCGCCCACATCCTCGAGGGCTACATCATCGCCCTCGATAACCTCGACGACTTCGTCAAAATCATCCGCGCCTCCTCCAACCGTGACGAAGCCAAGGTGAAGTTGATGGCGAAATATCCCCTCAGCGAAATCCAGACGAATGCGATCCTCGAACTGCGCCTCTACCAGCTCACCGGTTTGGAACGCGGCAAAATCGAGGCCGAATATCTTGAGTTGATGAAACTCATCGCCGAGTTGCAGGGTATTCTCGACTCCGAGCCCGTGCTGTTGGCATTGATCAAAACCGAACTCCTCGAACTCCGCGAAAAATACAAATCTCCCCGCCGCACCCAGATCGTCGACGACGCCGGCGAACTCCGCATGGAGGACGTCATCCCCAACGAGGGCTGCGTCATCAC